>JADGOA010000298.1 GCA_017883215.1 Thermoanaerobaculia bacterium
CAGTGGCTGATGATCGCTCCCATCAAAGGCTTCGTCGACGGCGCGCTGATCATCGCCTTCCTCCTCCTGATCGGCGGCTCGTTCAATGTGATCCAGGAGACCGGCACGATCCACTTCGCGATCAAGCGCGTCACGGCCGCTCTAACAGCCCGGAAACGGAGAAAGTAATGACGAATTTGACCCGGCTGCTGATCCTCGCCACCTTCGCAGCACTCTCCGCCACGCTCTTCGCAGAGACGCTCGCGCCGCCGGTCATGCCGGCGGATCATCGCTCCCTGACGCGGACGATCTCGTACGCCGACATGAAGACATTTCTCGAGTCGGTGGACGGCAAGGGGTCGGTGCACGTCTCGGTCGAAGGGACGTCGACGAAGGGACGCTCGATCTATCTCGTGCAGCTGACTCGGAAGGCGAAGCCCTCGTGGACGATCCTGTTTTACGCGCAGCAGCACGGTGATGAGATCTCCGGGAAGGACGCGCTTCTCTATCTGATCCGCGACATCTCCGAGCATCCCGATCGGCTGCCGGAGGACACCGGCGTGTGGATCTTGCCGATGATGAATCCGGACGGTGCGGAGGCGGGCACGCGCGTCAACGGAGCGGGGGCGGACCTGAACCGCGACCACATCACGCTCGAGCAGCCGGAGACGCGCGCGCTATATCAGATCGTCAGACGCGTGCGGCCCGATGTGGCGGTCGACTGTCACGAGTTCGGGCGCGAGTCCGAGTCGTGGCGGAAGCTCGGCTGGGCGAAGTGGCCCGACATCACCATGGACGGCCTGAACAACCCGCTCTTCGATCGCACGCTCATAGCTGCAGGCGAACGTTGGGTCGATGGTGGAGCGAAAGCGGAAGCGGCTGCCGGTCATCCGTTTCTTCGGTACTGGGTCGGAGGAGTCCCGCCTGACAACGAACAGCGTCACTCGGCGCCGGACATCGACTCGGGGCTGAACGCGATCGGCACGTACGGCGGGCTCTCGTTCATCATCGAAGCCGCGGCGCGGGACGGTAGCGAGGCCACCGCGCGCGAGCTCGGCAACCGCGTCGACGCCTACCTCGTGCTGCTGCGGCGGTTCGTCAAGGGAGGCGGACATCGCGCCGAGGATTCCGCGGCGATCCAAAAGGCCCGCGTGCGAACGCTGCCGCCGTTCCTTCCGGTCAACTATCTCTGGATCAATCCGGGCGCGAAGGTCACGCGCTTTCCGGTGGTCGAGACAGCCACCGGCCGCACCATCGAGGTTCCGACCGCGAACATGATGACGGAGCTCGCCGTCAAGAGGAGCGTCACCACTCCGATCGCCTACGCCATCCAGCCGCGCGCGGCCGTGGAGATCGGCGGGCTGCTCGACCGGCAGGCCATTCCGTACGAGACCCTCACGGCGCCGCGCAGCGTGGAGGCCGAAGCATGCACGCTGCTGCGCGTCGAAGAGCAGTTCGACGACGTCTACTCGCGCTACGAAGGACGGCAGATCGTCCGCCGCGAGCCGGCGGCGAAACGCGAGCTTCCGGCGGGCTCGCTCTGGGTTCCGCTGAAAGGGGAGGGGGCGCTCCGCGCGGCGCTCATCCTCGAGCCTGCGGCGATGTATGGCCTCTACCAGTATCCGCGTTTCCGCGCGCTCGCCGCCGCTGACGGCGCGCTGCCGGTGCTGCGCGTGACGCGCGACGAGGAAGTCTCGCGTGAACCTTGAATCATTCGTGAAGGAGCGCCCATGAGGGAATCGACGGAAGCCACTCTCGGACGACTCTCCATCGGTGCCATCGATCGGATCGAAGCTCTGACCGTCCGGCTTCCATTCGTGAAGCCGTTCACGATCAGCTCGGCGACATGGACCTGCAAGGAAGCGCTGCTGCTACGGATCGACGGCGACGGGATCACCGGATGGGGAGAGTGCGTCGCTGACCCCGACCCGTACTACGCATCCGAGACGACGTCGACGGCCCATCACATCATCAAAGACTTCCTGGTTCCTCTTCTCGACCCTGGCATCACCCTCGCGGAGCTCGAGCGCCGCTTCCGCCGCGTGCGGGGACACGGCATGGCCAAGGCCACGATCGAGAACGCGCTCATCGACCGCATCGCAAAACGCGAGGGCCGTCCGCTTCACGAGTTGCTCGGATACCGGCGGCGGCCGATTCCGTCGGGGATCAGCATCGGTATCAAAGAAACAACCGAAGAGCTGATCGACGCCGTCGGGGAGGCGGTCGCCACCGGCTATCACCGCGTCAAGATGAAGATCAAACGCGGCCGGGACATCGAGATGGTCAGCGCGGTGCGCGAGCGATTCCCGGACCTCCCGCTGATGGTCGACGCAAACGGCGACTACTCGCTCCAGGACGCCGAGCATCTGCGGCAGCTGGACCGGTTCAATCTGACGATGATCGAGCAGCCGCTCTCGTACAGCGACATCTACGAGCATTCGATCCTGCAGCGGCAGCTGGCCACGCCGCTCTGCCTCGACGAGTCCATCCACGATCTCGCCGACGCGCGCGCCGCGATCGCCCTCGGCAGTTGCCGCATCATAAACATCAAACAGGGGCGCGTCGGCGGCCTGCTGGAGGCGCTGCGGATTGCGGACTTCGCGGTGGCGCACGACGTCCCGGTCTGGTCGGGCGGCATGGACGAGACAGGCATCGGCCGGGCGGTGAACATCCATCTGCAGACCGCCCCCGCATTCTCGATCCCCGGAGACACCTCCGAGACCCGCCTCTACTTTCACGAAGACATCGTCGAGCCTCCGGTCGAGCTGGACGAACGCGGATTCATCGCCGTCCCCCGGGGCGCGGGAATCGGCGTACGCATCAACAACGAGATTTTGAAGAAGGTCACGCTGCAGACCGAGCGCCTGCGGTGAGGCGGGAGATGGCCATGAGAATCCAGCGCGTCGCCCTCGTCCTGCTCCTTTGTCGGCGCAGCGCGGTTCGCCTTGTTTTCGCTGGTCTACTTCGGCGTTAACATCTGCTTGCACGGAGGACACGATGAGGAAAGCTCTGCTCCTGATCATGATGCTTTTGCTGGCCGCGATCTCCGCCCCCGCGCAGCAGCCGCCAGCCGGCCACAGCGAACACGCACCCACTGCTGCACCTGCCTCTTCAGGGCAGGAATGGGCGAAGCAAAGTCTGGAACGGTCGCCGCGGCATCGGGAATGGGTCAACGTCAAGTACGGCAATCGCGTCGTCAGCTGCTTTGTCGTCTATCCGGAAGTGAAGAACAAGGCCACGGCGGTCGTTGTCATCCACGAGATCTTCGGGATGAGCGACTGGGTGCAGATGGTCTCTGACGAGCTGGCGGAAGCGGGCTACATTGCCATCGCCCCTGATCTACTTTCGGGCCTGGGGTCGAACGGCGGCGGCACGAGCGCGCTCCCGGATGCCAACGCGGTCGGCAAAGCGATCCGCGACCTTCCGCCGGACCAGATCACAGCCGACCTGAACGCCGTGGCCGATTACGTCACGAATCTCCCAGCGGCGAACGGCAAGGTCGCGGTGGCCGGATTCTGCTGGGGAGGGACGCAGTCGTTTCGCTTCGCGACCAATCGCCCGTCACTGGCAGCGGCCTTCGTCTTCTACGGAACCGGGCCCGAGTCACCTGAGGCGATCGCCGCGATCAAGGCGCCGGTCTACGGCTTCTATGCTGGCAACGACGCGCGCGTCGGCGCCACCGTGCCGAAGACGCAGGAGCTGATGAAGGCGGCCAGGAAACGCTACGAGGTCGTCACGTACGAAGGCGCCGGCCACGGTTTCATGCGCGCCGGCGACGCGCCGCCGCCAGCGGCGGGTGCCGACCAGAAAGCGCGCGACAGCTACGCCACGAACAGGAAGGCACGCGACGCAGCATGGACCCGGATGAAAGCTCTGCTCAAGAAGCTGTAGGTCCCAATGGTGATCAAGGCATCTCCCGCCGTGGCCCGGATCGAGGACTTCGAGCCGGGCCAGCACGTCAGCTTCAGCAAGACGTTCACGGAAGCCGACCTGCAGCGGTTCATCGACATCACCGGCGACATCAATCCGCTTCATGTCGACGATGAGTTCGCCGCGACGACGCAGTTCGGCGGCCGCGTGCTGCACGGCATGCTGACGGCGTCCATCTTCTCGACGATGGTCGGCATGCTGCTGCCCGGCACCGGCGCGATCTATCGCTCCCAGACGATCCGCTTCCTCCTTCCGGTTCACATCGGAGAAACGGTGAGCGCCCATTTCGTCGTCCGCTCCGTCGATCGACTCAAACGCCGCCTGGAGATCGACGCCTGGATCGAGAACGAGGCCGGTGAGCACGTCATCGAAGGAACGTGTGAAGCGGGCCTGCTCCGCGTCCCGGGCGAGGGTGGTCGCGAAGCGCAGTGAGCCGTTGCGATCGGCCGTAACTCATCGCCGGCTGAACCATCGAGGAGAGGCAACTTGCCTCTCCTTTTCTATTACCCCGACGGGCATACGCGCCAACTTAAACGCTCCGCCTCGGAGCAGAGTCACGGGCTCGGTCCCCTCGCCCCGCGGCGCGAGCGCGCTCAATCACGCTGTACGAACGTCCGCGGGGCGAGGGGATGCAAGGGGAGTGGGGTACCGAAAAACCTGCTCGTTTCTTCGCGATTGCCCTGTTGTCGCCGTCGTC
>JADGOA010000299.1 GCA_017883215.1 Thermoanaerobaculia bacterium
TCCCGGGATGGCGGGGGATCCCTCGCCGCGCTCCACCCCTCCGGGGTTCCGCCGGCTCGGAATGACAGTGTTACTTCCGCTCCAGCGGCGCCCGCGCCGTTCGCCCGCTCGGGATGGCACAGTCCCCTCCCCTATCCGCTCGTCACCCGTTACTCAAATATGATTCCCACCATGCACCTGACGACCATCGACTACCTGATCGTCATCGCCTACTTCATCCTGTCGGTCGGCACGGGACTCTACTTCGCGCGGAAGGCCAAGCGGTCGATGATCGACTACTTCCTCTCGCACCGCGCGATGCCGTGGTGGCTGGCCGGCACGGCCATGGTGGCGACGACGTTCTCGGCCGACACGCCGCTGGCCGTCACGGAGATGGTCGCCAAGAACGGCGTCTCCGGAAACTGGCTGTGGTGGTCGATGCTCGGCTCGGGCATGCTCACCGTCTTCTTCTTCGCGAAGCTCTGGCGCCGCGCGGAAGTGATCACCGACGTCGAGCTGACGGAGCTTCGTTATTCCGGAAAACCTGCAGCATTCCTCCGCGGCTTCCGCGCCGCCTACCTCGGCCTCATCGTCAACATCATCATCATGGGCTGGGTGAACCTCGGCATGGCCAAGGTCCTGGCCGGCACTCTCGGGATCCCGAAATGGGCCGCCTTGATCACCTGCCTCCTGATCACCTTCGGCTACACCGTGGTGTCGGGCTACTGGGGCGTCGCCGCAACCGACGGCCTGCAGTACATCTTCGAGATGGGCGGAGCGATCGTCCTTGCCGTCGTCGCCGTCGGTGCCGTTGGAGGCATCGAAGCGATGAAGTCGAAGCTCGCGGCGGCGCACCCGGCCGGCACACCGGCTGGAACGGTCTTCGGCAGCGCCAGCGACGTCCTCGCCTTCTGGCCGTCCGGGCCGGGGGCATGGACGCTGCCGGTCATCACCGTGTCGACGCTGGTGGGGCTGAACTGGTGGGCCTCCTGGTATCCAGGATCGGAGCCTGGCGGCGGCGGATACATCGTTCAGAACATGCTGGCGTGCAAGAACGAGCGCGAGAGCCGGATGGCGGCGCTCTACTTCAACATCGCCCACTACGCGATCCGCAGCTGGCCGTGGGTGATCACGGCGCTCTGCTCGATCGCCGTCTACGGCGGCGCCGTCACGGTGAAGGGAGTGGAGGATCCGGGGACGAACTACGTCCGCATGATGGTCGACTTTCTGCCGGCCGGCCTTCGCGGTCTGATGCTGGCCTCCTTCGCGGCGGCATACATGTCGACGGTGGCCACGCAGATGAACTGGGGATCGAGCTATCTGATGAACGATCTCTACCGGCGCTTCATCCACCGCGACGCGGACGAGCATCACTACGTCGTCGCCTCCCGTTTCGCGACGCTGCTCACGCTCATCCTCTCGCTGATCATCACCGTGTTCATGGACCAGATCAGCCACGCCTGGGAGTTCCTCTTGATGCTGGGCGCCGGGACGGGACTCGTGTACATCCTGCGCTGGTACTGGTGGCGCGTGAACGCGTGGTCGGAGGTCAGCGCCATGGCGGCGGCGTTCATCACCTCGCTCGGCCTGCGCTTTGCCCTCGACACCTCGCGGCCCCAAGGCTTCGCGCTGAATCTGATCATCACCACAGTCGTGACGACGATCATCTGGCTTGCCGTGACCTTCGCGACGAAGCCCGAGCCGCTGCCGACGCTGCAACGCTTCTACACGAAAGTCCGCCCTGCCGGGAACGGATGGAAGCCGATTGCGCGCGTCACCGGCGTCGAACAGGTGAAGGGCGAGATCGGGCGCAATCTGCTGATGTGGGTCGCCGCGATCGTCATGGTCTATTCCACCATGTTTGCCACCGGCGCGCTGCTGTTCCACCAGACCGAGAAGCTGATCATCTTCAGCTCGACGCTCGTCGTGTCGCTCATCGCGCTGACGGTGCTGTTCGCACGCGAGCCGGAGTCGGTGCTGCAGCCGTAGGGCCCTACAAACTTCAAAGTCAGTGCATATGCGGCGCAGCCGTGCCCCTCGCCGGGATTCTCGTAGTGCGCGGGCGTCCCGACCCTGAACCACCGCGGCACGAGGACGTGCCGCGGATGCGGACGAGGACGCCCGCACTCCACTGCGATAACCTAGCAGGCGATGAAACGAGCGATCGTTCTCCTCGCATCCGCACTCATCGCCACCTCCGCATTCGCCGCCGCCGCAAAGAAAGGGACGGCGTTCAAGGCCGAGAAGCTCCGCGACATCGACGCGGCCATCGAGAAATCGATCGCCGCAGGGAAGCTTCCGGGCGGCGTGTTCCACCTCGAGCGCGATGGAGTCGTTTACCAGCACGCCTATGGCAATCGCGCCCTCGTGCCCAAAAAAGAGGCGATGACCGAAGACACGATCTTCGATGCCGCCTCGCTGACCAAGGTCACGGCCACGACGCCGTCGATCTGGATTCTCATCGAGCGGGGGAAGGTCCGTCTCGACGATCCGCTCAGCAAGTACATCCCCGAGTTCAAAGGCGGGTGGCGCGACGAAGTCACGATTCGTCACCTTCTAAGCCACACCTCCGGCCTCCGTCCCGACCTGGACATGGACAAGCCGTGGAGCGGATACGACACCGGAATCAAGCTGGCCACCGAGGAGATGCCGCGGAACCGCCCGGGCTACGTTTTCAAATACAGCGACATCAACTTCGAGCTGTTAGGCGAGGTGGTGCATCGCGTCAGCGGGCGGCCTCTCAACGAGTTCGCCGAGCGCGAAGTGTTCAAGCGCCTGAAGATGCGCGACACGCGCTTCCGGCCGTGCCGCCTGCAAGCGGAACGCAAGATCGAGCGCACCGGTGAGGAAGTCTCCGGCGCCCTTCGGCCGGTCGGCCAGACCGGCTCCGTCTCCATCATCCCCTGCAAACCCGAGCTGCCGGTGAGCGACCGAATCGCACCGACCGAAGCACTCCCTGACGGGACGATGCTGCGCGGGGTGGTGCACGATCCGACGGCACGGCGAATGTCAGGCGTGGCCGGTCACGCCGGGCTCTTCACCACCGTGCGCGACCTCTCCCGCTACGCCCGCATGCTGCTGAACAAAGGCTCTCTCGACGGCGTGCGGATCTTCAAGCCCGAGACGGTCAACATGTTGACTAGTGTGATCTCCCCTGCCAACGTGGCCGTGCGCCGCGCCGGCGGGTGGGATCTCGACTCCGGCTTCAGCCGTCCCCGCGGCGACCTCTTCCCCCTCGGCTCCTTCGGCCACACCGGCTTCACCGGCGGCATCTTCTGGATCGATCCCTTCTCGAAGACCTTCTACGTGTTCCTGTCGAATCGCGTTCATCCGAACGGCAAAGGAAGCACGACCGAGCTCCAGCGCACGCTCGGCACCCTTTCCGCCGAGGCGGTGAAGGGATTCGATTTCGGCCACGTCGCGGGGGCGCTGCCGCAGCGCCGCGGCGGTAAGGTGAACTGGATCATGGGAGGGGACGACGTCTCCAACGGCATCGACGTCCTCAACGCAACCGCGTACAAGGCGCTGCAGAATCTCAAGATCGGCCTGATCACGAATCACACCGGGATCGACCGCTCCGGCAATCCGACGGTCGACCTCCTCCGCAGCGCGCCCGGCGTGACGCTGGTCTCGCTCTTCAGCCCCGAACACGGGATCCGCGGCGAATTCGACGAGAAGATCGGCGACTCGACCGATCCGGTCAGCGGCCTGCCGGTTTTCAGCCTCTACGGCGAGCGAAGGAAGCCGACGGCCGAGCAACTGGCCAACATCGACGCCCTGGTCTTCGACATCCAGGACGTCGGCGCGCGCTTCTACACGTACATCTCCACGCTCGGCCTGGCGATCGAAGCGGCCGGCGAGAACCACAAGCGCATGATCGTGCTCGATCGCGTGAACCCGATCGGTGGGATCAACTTCGAAGGGCCGCTGTCGAAGGGCGACTCCACGTTCGTCGCTTTTCATCGCATCACCGTCCGTCATGGCATGACCGTCGGCGAGCTGGCGAAGATGTTCAACGAGGAGCGGGACAGCAAGGCCGAGCTCGAGGTCGTCGCGCTCCGGAACTGGCATCGCTACGAGTGGCAGGACGACGCCGGGCTGCCGTGGATCAACACTTCGCCGAACATGCGCAACCTCACCGAAGCGGCGCTCTATCCGGGCATCGGTCTGCTCGAGTCGGCCATCAGCGTCGGCCGTGGGACGCCGACTCCGTTCGAGCTCGCCGGAGCGCCCTACGTCGATGCGGATGCGCTGGCGAGCGAGATGAACGCGCAGAAACTGCCGGGGATCGAGTTTCAGCCCGTCCGATTCACGCCGGAGGCGAGCATCTTCAAAGGTCAGCCGTGCGGCGGTGTTCGCTTCGTGGTCACCGACCGCCGGGCGTTGCGTCCGGTCCGCACCGGCGTCGCGCTCGCCATCACGCTTCGCCGGCTGTACGGCGAACGCTTCGAGGCCGACAAGATGGAGCGACTGCTCCGCGATCCGGACGTCCTGGAAGCGATCAAGGCCGCGAAGCCTCTCGATTCCGTGACCTCCCTCTGGCGTCTCGACGAAGCGGCGTTCAAGGAGCGGAGGGCGCAGTATCTGATGTACGAGGTGAAGGAACGGTAGGAGTGCGGACGTC
>JADGOA010000300.1 GCA_017883215.1 Thermoanaerobaculia bacterium
TGGAGGCGAAGAAATGAGCCCAGCGCGTCTAGGGACTCGAAGCAGCGAAGGCCCCGATTGCCGCCTAGCTCCGTCGAGACTGTGTCCCGAAGAAGTTGGTCGTTCGAGACAAACATGGCGAAGGCATACCGCAATAGCTCGGTGGAATGATGCCGAAGTGTCTCTAGAAGTAGGCAGTCCTTGAAACCCTTTTCGGCGGGACTCGTGGCGTCGCTTCGGGAGAACGGAGGCCGTTGCCATACCGCACGCTCTATCACGCCTTCCCACGCAATATCGCTCGTGGGAAGCGATAGGAGCCTGATCTCCTCGGTCGATATCCACTTCTTTAGCCGTGCTTCGACGAGGGGAACGACGCTTTCCTCCGGAATCAGGGTTTGCTGAGGGTACTCGAGGATCTTCGAAAGCGCCTCGTTCTTGCTCCGGATAATCTGCAGGGTCGCGTTGGCGGCAGACACATATTGGTGTCGCAGTTCCCAGAGAACGATTTCTGGTAGGTATGTCGTGGTCGCGGCTACGCCGCGCCAGTCCGCGGTCGCCTTCCGCATTTCGGTGCCGGGCCACCGCGTCTTGTCGGGACTGAAGAGGATGTTCGTGTCGGGAACGACGGCGACCACGGGTATCGTGGGCATGGCACTCCTTGGCTTGAGCGGTTCGGGGGTCTAACGACCGCTGTTCAGCGGCGCGCGGAAGGTGGCGGGAGAGAAGGACTGGCAGACTGCAAAAGCGAAGCTGACCGGCCTCGGTTACGCGTCCGCAGCAACGCGTGGTTAGACAGGGCGCGACATGACCCGCACGCTGGGAAGCACAGAGGGTCCTCCGAGACGGCCGTACCCGAATGCTCGAGAGAACCTCGGAATGGCCCGTGGGCCCAGGCCCGCGATGCGTGAAAAGGCTTGAGCCGACCCGAATGCGTGGGGAAACAGAATACGTTCGCGGCGAATCGAAAGGGACCGGGCCTGGGCGGCGCTGTAGGCCGTGCGAGATCAGCGGGCTTGCGGCTGCTCCGGCGGGCCGAATAGGGAGCGACGGTGACGCTACGGCAAGCAGCGAGGCACGGCCGAATACCTTGTGCCGGGTACAAGCCCGAATTGGAAGAGGAAGCGCCGATGCCAAGACCACCGATCATGTAGATCCGAATTGCCGAGTATTTGTACCCGGCTGGGTTCAGCGCCCGTCGGGCCGTTCCGAGGTTTGCGACGAACGATACGAAGACAGCAGCCTTCAATTGTCGCGGCCTTCCGGATGCTTTGGTGTGACTACGCTCTGTCTAACGTTGAGGTTAACCGGCGAGCGGGCGCAGCCCGCGAGTCCGGTTCAACCTCGGGTTAGATTGCTTTCGTGGCTCGGGCCACCGGCGCAACCTACGGCGAGTCTATCCCTTCGGCCACGTCAGGATGAAGCGGATATGGTCGTCCGGCGCTGCGCCCACCAAGACGTTCTGATGCCCTGGCCTTTCGATCGCTGCTCCAAGCAGCAATGGCCGGCGAAGTAGTCCCTGGTGTCCTCCGTCCGGCGGGACCAACGAGAAGATCGTGTCTACCGAGAATGTACTCGCGACGACTCCGTTCAGGTTTCCGTTGGTCCCCCAATGAAACGCGACGCCAAATACACCGTGTTCGGGGCGAACCCTTCTCTTTCCAGTCGCCACGTATAGCGCCCATTCATCCGGCCAGACGGTGTAACCGAACAGCACCTCAATCCATTCGCGCGACACGACCTGCTTGCCGTCTATTGCTTTCGAGGCTATAGCGCCACAGAGCATCTTCAGGAACCAGCGTTCCAGGCCTCTTCCATCGATTATCGATTCGATATCTCCTATCGTTCCTAGCGCGCCCGTATCAATGTGGTGCCCGCTGGCAATCATGAGCAAGTTTCGGAAGTAGCCCAGAGCCGTGCCGTCTAGCCCGTCCATGGAATCGTGGTGCCGCCGACATATCATCCGTGCGTAGGCATACGATCCCGGCGCCAGTCGCTGAGACCGGCCTTCCTGCCATCCGAAGCCGGTGACGTCGACCGACCCGAGCATTCTCTGGATGGCATCCGAGACAAAGTGCTCCCGCTCGAGTGGGCCCGCGCAGTCCCCGAGCCCGCTTGCATAACACTTACGCATCATGTAACCACGGACGGTTCGCCGTATCTTCGCAATCTAACGAAATCGAGTTCAGCGGCGAGCGTAGCGAGTCCACTGCAACGAGGGGTTAGACGGAGGCGCTCGGACCTTGCGCCTGCCAACGTGTAAGCACTTCCTCGAGAACGCGAAGAGCTTCGGTGAGAAGGTCGTTCAGATCGCCGATTCGCTCGCCAGCGGAGTCGAAGACGGGCCCTGAAATGACGGCTGCGGCATCGGCCGCGAATTCCGGTGCAGTGACATCCGATGGGCCGATTGCGAGACGCACGATCGGGAGCGCACTGCCGCCCGTAGAGCGGATTCCCCGAGCCACATGCGTTAGACGAGGATCCCGACCGCTGTGGCCGCGGCTGCGGGGCGACCCGCCATGCTTGTCGCGGTCCGCGAGATCAACAATGACGCGTAGGGCGAGCGACGAGCGCATCGCCGTGTCGAGATCGTCGGGGCTGCATCCGTGGTCGCATGCCCAAGGCTTGAGATGATCCCGAAGGTGCGCGACGTGGAAGACAGCCTGCATCGCGGCGTTCACCCGTTGAGGCTGTGAGAGTCCACCATCGAACGTCACGCGCACACCCCACGGTTGAGGCGTGACCAGCGCACCGAACTTTGAGTGATCCTGCGTGAAGGTCTCGCCGAGGGCGGCGTAGATTCGGTCAAGCCGCTCCCGAATGATCATGAGCCTACCTCCTCCGTCTAACGACTTCGAGTTCAGCGGCGAGCGTAGCGAGTCCGCTGCAACGAGGGGTTGGACGGCTCACCTCGTCGAGAACGTGAACGCGACTTCCGCGGTAGCGATCACGTTCATGAGGCCGTGGAGGATAGCGCATAGCCAAAGGGATCCCGTCTGCCACCGGACTAACCCGAGTAGGACGCCGGCAGCTACAACGGTCGCGATTCCGTAGAGGTCGTATTGCGCATGAAGCGCGCCAAACGCTAATGCCGTCAGGGCAATCGCTCCTGGCGGGCCGAGGCGAGAGTTGATGACACCGGCGAAGAGAAAGCCGCGGAAAAGAAACTCCTCAGCCAGGGGCGCGGCGACCACGAATCCGAAGAGGAAGATCGGAAGCGATCCTGCCGTCCTGTAGACGGCGATCATGGGTTCGGGTACCAGGGGCCTGCCGAGTGCGAGGCTGAGCGAATCAGATGCGACGCTGAGAGCGAGGAGAGTCAGAAACCAACGGAGCGCCTGCCGCGCCGGTGGCCAGGTCAGCCCAAGGTATGCGGAGATGCTGACACCTCTTCGCGCGCGGGCCAACAGCAGCGATGCGCCTACCGCTACTGGTGCGCCGATGATGGCTGCCGCGGCTACGACCCATCCTTGGGAGGACACATCGCGCCCTCGGGCATTCGCGCCACCCGCGAGTATCACGGTCGCAATTCCCTGGGTTGCGATCCACAGAGCGGCGACGACGACTCCGAAGCCGACCGTCTTCCCCAGACCCCATGGCCCGCCGTCGGCTACCCTATTGCCGGTCGTCTCTCGCGGTTCGTCCATCAGTCCGTCCAACGAAATCGAGTTCAGCGGCGAGCGCAGCGAGTCCGCTGGAACGAGGGGTTAGAAGGCGGGCCCCTATGGCTGAGCCATCGCCCTGGCTTCGGTCAAGCTACCCGCGAAGTATGCGACGTTGTGGAACGCCTCATTGGAAATAGCCTGCGCCACATAGCGTGAGGCGGCTGGATCGCTGCCGACGACGATGAGCCGCGTGTTGTGATCCTCCATCGGCAGGCGCCCATCGTTCTTCGCACGCTTGATCTCTCCGACGTCCCTGCCCTCGAGAACGAGGCTTCTCGGTATGTTGCGCGCTCCTGGTAAGGTACCCGCGCCGAATTGCTTCGACTCTCGCGCATCGATCACTATGGCCGTTCGATCTTGCCGCAGAACGTAGCGCAACCCTTCAGGCTCGATCTGGCAGACGCCACCCAGCCCCCGCCAGATCGGGATGCCGAGCTGGTACCGGCGGACATTCGTGTAGCCAGCCGCGAGAAGTTCCTCCGCCAGCCGCTTGCTCTTCCCACAATACGGACCGTTACAGTAGAGAACCATCGGAGCCTTCTTGTCGCCGCCCACGGTCCGGCCGATCTCCGCGACATCGGAGACGTATTCGGACATTGGCGCGCCCGGCTTGGCCGCGACGTTCCGCGCGCCGGGAATGTGGCTCACCGCGAACTCGCGGAAGGGCCGAGCATCGAACACGGTGACGATCCGTGCGGTGAGGATCTGCCTCAAGTCTTCCGTCGACACCTCAGCCGTGCGCTGGTTCGCCTCGTTCAGTGTCGCCTGCTGAATATTCGCGGGCGCCTCCGCAGCAGATCGGCCGGCGGCAGCTACGACTACGACTAGCCCCAATATGAAAGTGTTGAAAGCCTTGTCTACGCCCTTTCTACCGGTGAGCATCTGGGTCTCCTTTCACTGTCGGCGCACGCTCAGTATAGGTCAACGTGCAGGTTAACCGGCGAGCGCAGCGAGCCCGGT
>JADGOA010000037.1 GCA_017883215.1 Thermoanaerobaculia bacterium
CTGATCTGGTTCGCGGCCCTGCGATGGGCGTTAGGCCGAGCGCTGGAACGGTGGGGCGGCCGGTGGGAGATTCGCGGCATCGGTGATCCTGCCGTCCTGCCGCTGGTGCTGCTGGTGAGCTCGATCTTCTTTTTCGTGCTCACGCCCGTGATGAATACGATGATTCGCACGGAGGAATACGAGGCTGACATGTACGGCTTGAACGCCGCCCGTCAGCCGGATGGGTTTGCACAGGCCGCCATCCACCTCGGGGAGTACCGAAAGATGAGCCCCGGTCGCATCGAGGAGGCGATCTTCTACGATCACCCGAGCGGCCGCACCCGGATCATGGCGGCGATGCGGTGGAAGGGTGAGAATCTCAGCCTCTTCGCCAGCCAGCGGGGTGCCGCCGGGAGTGCTGTCGCTCCCGTGGCGACACCGGTGTCGCCAACGCAAGCTCCCGGCGCAGTTCGGTGAGCTCGAATCAACGCAGCCCACGTGAGCTGCCGGCGAAGTACGATTCGACCGATGAACACCTCCGCCCAACGAACCGCGGCCGCGCCGCTGCGCGTCGCCCTCGGCGAGTACGACATCGGCTGGCACGATCCGGCGGCCTCGCTTGCGCGCGCGTCGGCGCTCATCGACCGCGCCGCCGCTGCCGGCGCGCAGGTCGTCGTGCTCCCCGAGATGTGCACGACCGGCTTCACGATGGAGGCGGCGCAGTACGCCGAGCCGGTAGATGGCCCCTCGGCCCGTGCGATCGCATCGGCGGCGCGGAGCGCCGGCGTGTACGTCGTCGCAGGGATGGCAACGAGGGCCAGGTCGGAGGGGAGAGAAGCGTTTTACAACTCCTCCATCCTCTTCGCGCCGGACGGATCGCTCCTCGCCGAGTACCGCAAGCAACGGCTCTTCGCGTACGCGACAGAGCACATCACGTACACGCCGGGCCCGTCGCCTGCCGTGGTGACCGTCGAGGGGGTGCGCGTCGCGCTCTTCATCTGCTTCGATCTCCGGTTTCCGGAGCTCTTTCGGGCGATCGCTCCGGCGGCGGACTGCATCGTCGTGATTGCGAGCTGGCCGGCATCGCGCCAGAGCCACTGGGACACGCTGCTGCGCGCGCGGGCGATCGAAAGCCAGGCCTTTGTCATCGGTGTCAATCGCATCGGCCGCGGAGACGAAATCGATTACGCGGGGGGATCTGCGGCGTACGACCCATGGGGCGAGCCGCTCACGAGCGCGGGCGAGCCGATGATCGTGCCTGTCGATCCTGCGATGGTCGCCGATGCACGGAGGAAGTTCCCATTCGTGGAGCAGCGCGAGGTGGATGCCGATCCGCCGCGACGGTGATCGGGCTGCAATACAACGAATGATCAGCTTCGAAGATGTGAGACCATCCGCCAGCCCGTTTGGTGAGGCGATCAGCTCCTGCCCGCCGCGGCTCAGAAAGAAAAACAAATGCCATTTTCCTCATTCGGACTTCACCCCGATCTTCTTCGCGGGATCAAAGAGCTCGGGTTCACACGCCCCACACCGATTCAGATCGACGCCATCCCGCCGGCGATGGCGGGGAAGGATGTCCTCGCCGCCGCGGTAACCGGCAGCGGGAAGACCGCGGCGTTTGTGCTCCCGATACTCCAGCGTTTGCTGGGAAAGAAACGCGGCACGACCCGCGCGCTGATCCTGACGCCGACCAGGGAGCTGGCCGCACAGATCGACGAGCATCTGCGCGAGCTCGCCGTGCACACGCCGCTCTCCGGCGCGGCCATCTTCGGCGGCGTCGGCATGGGGCCGCAGGAACACGCCTTCCGCACCGGGGTGGACGTGCTCGTGGCGACGCCGGGACGTCTGCTCGATCACTTCCAGCACGGCTACGCGAGGCTCGACGGCCTGGAGATTCTGGTGCTCGACGAAGCGGACCGGATGCTGGACATGGGTTTTCTCCCCGATATCCGCCGCGTGCTGAAACATGTGCCGGCCAAACGCCAGACGCTGTTCTTCTCGGCCACGCTGCCGGCGCCGATCGTGGAGCTGTCGCGGGAGATGTTGAAGAACCCGGCCATGATCTCCATCGAGAGGAAGGCGGCCCCCGCGGCCGGTATCGCGCAGTCGGTCTTTCCTGTCGCGCAGGATTTGAAGATCGCCCTTCTCGATGTGCTGCTCCATCGCGGCGATATCCAGAGCGCCATCGTCTTCACGCGCACCAAGCACCGCGCCAACCGCGTCTTCGAGCAGCTGGAGCGGCGTAAGGTGAACGTGGCCAGGATCCACGGCAATCGCAGCCAGATGCAGCGCACCGAGGCGCTGGCCGGGATCAAGTCGGGCAAGTACCGGATCCTGGTGGCCACCGACATCGCGGCGCGCGGCATCGACGTGGAGGCGCTCTCGCACGTCGTGAACTTCGACGTGCCGCATGTCCCCGAGGACTACATCCATCGAGTGGGCCGCACGGCGCGGGCGGAGCTGACCGGCGACGCCATCACCTTCGTGGCACCGGACGAGGAAGACGACCTTCGCGCCATCGAACGCGCCATCGGCAAGCGCCTGCCTCGAGTCACGGTGCCCGACTTCAACTACAGCCAGAAGCCGGCGGAGAAGCTGGAGATCCCGATCCGCGAACGGATCGCCGCGATCCGCGCATTGAAGGCCGAGGAGCGTGCGCGCGCGAAAGCGAAAGCGGACCGCCGAGCCGCCGTGCAGCCCGCCGCCTCGAAGGCGCCCGTCGGACGTGGCATCGCCGCACCAGCCGGACATGGAGCCGCGCGCGGCGGACATGCAGGCTCGCGCGGACCATCAACGAGCCGGCCCGCGAGCACAGGACGGCCCTCTGCAACACCTCCCGCTTCCCGCAATCGTCGCCCGGGTCCCGCCGCAGCGTCGCGCGAGGTTGGCCGCGGCTCCGCGCCACCCCGCGAGACCCCGCGCGATTCCGCACCGGTCGTGCGCGACGACCGCTCCCGCCGCAGGCGGCGCCGGCGGTGAGCTGAGCAGCGCGTCAGGCCCGGATCGGTCTTCGTCGCCACCTGCGGTAAAGGTCGGCAAGTCCGATATTTGCCGGTTTTTGCTGACAACGTTGCTGTCGAGCGTCCGTCCCGCGCGCAGATCACCCCCCCAGCAGAATCAACTGCCTGGCGGATATTCCGCCGAGTTGAATGCACAGCCGAATGGAGAAGTGCTCAAACGGGTGCTACTCCACTGCTGCGACACCGAGCTCACCCGACATGGGTCTTATCGTGCAGACAACTACTTATCGCGAGCCCCGTCGAGTGGGATCGCCTGCGGCGGCTCTTCCAATCCGCCCTGCAGCGGCACGAAACGATTCAGAAGGAGAACCCCATGAAAAGCCTCTCAAGACCCATCGTCCTGGCATTATTTGCCGCGGCGCTAATGAGTCCGATCAATCCGGCGTTTGCGCAGGACAAGGAAGATTCGAAGAAAAACAATCCGAAGAAAGACGCGCAACAACAGCAGCAACAGGACAAGAAGCAACAACAGGCTCAGAAGCAGCAGGACAAGAAGCAACAGCAGGCTCAGAAGCAGCAGGACCGGCAGCAGCAGGTCCAGCAGCAACAGCAGGTGCAGCAGCAACAGCAGGTGCGGCAGCAACAGCAGGCCCAGCAGCAACAGCAGGCCCAGCAGCAGCAACAGATTCAGAGGCAGCAGGCAACACAGCGCCAAGCGAGTGCCCGCCAGCCGCAGCCGGCCGTGCAGCAGCGCCTCGCACCCCAGGTTCAGCAGCAGCTCATCGTGCAACAGCAGCAGCGCACGGCGCAGTACAGCCAGGGCCTGCAGCGCCAGACGGGCGCTTTCCAGCAGCGCTCACAGACCCTTCAGCAGCAGAAGCGCACGGCGCAGTCCGCCTTTCAGCAGCAGTATGTCCAGCGCTTGCGCCAGCAGCAGATCGCCATTAACGCGGGATCGTACGACTACAACCGGGATCCGTACTTCAACACTGCGCCCAGCCTTCGCTACTCGCGCAGTGGTCGGTACTACGAGGTAAATCAATACGCGGCGCAGGTCCTCCAGGGCGCGGTGAACCATGGTTACGACCAGGGATTCCGCTCCGGACAGGCCGACCGCGCGGATCGCTGGCGCTTCGATTACCAGAACTCTTACGCCTACCAGGATGCCGTCTACGGGTACAACGGTCGCTACGTCGACCAGGACCAGTACAGCTATTACTTCCGTGAAGGATTCCGCCGCGGCTACAGCGACGGCTACTACAGCCGTTATCAATACGGATCCAGGTCGGGAGCCAGCTTTCAAATTCAGACCGGCGTCCTGCGACTGATCATCAATCTGCAACCGCTTCGTTGAGGTGACGCTGCCGGCGGGCCATGCGGCCGGCTGGCAGCGGCTGAACACAACAGGCAGACAAACAATGGCAATGACAACAGCACAGACGCTCGTGAACCTCGATTCGGCAGCCCGTGCCCTCCCCGAGCAGGGGCTCCCCTCGCGTGATGCGGGCCGCGATCAGCCTTCCCTCGTTGCACGAGCCCTGCGAATCCTCGGCAAGAAACCAGTCATTGTCATCGGCCTCCTTCTGATCGTGGCCGTCGCCGGTGTGGTGATCTACCGGATGGCGTTCGCAAAGGCGGCCCCGTCGTATCGCTTCACAACGGTGGAGCGCGGCAACATCCGCTCGACCGTTTCGGCCACCGGAACTCTGGGCGCCGTGACCACCGTCAGCGTCGGCACGCAGGTGTCGGGACAGGTATCCGAGCTTCTTGTCGATTTCAACGACCTGGTGAAGAAGGGAGAGCTGCTCGCGCGCATCGATCCCACCCTGGCCCAGCAGTCGGTCGTCGATGCACAGGCGAATCTGGAGAAGGCGCAGGCGGTGGCACTGCAGGCGTCGCGCGACAACGCGCGCAATCGCGAGCTGACCAATGACGGTCTGGTTGCGAAGAGCGTGTTCGAGCAGACGCAGTCGTCGCTGCAGGTGGCGAACGCCGGCGTGAAGTCGGCGCACATCGCAGTGGATCGGGCGTTGCAGAATCTCGCGTACACCAGCATCTACGCGCCGATCGACGGCGTGGTGGTCGAGCGTAATGTCCAGCAGGGACAGACCGTGGCCGCCAGCCTCTCCGCGCCGCAGCTGTTCCTCATCGCCAACGACCTCTCGCAGATGGAGATCCTGGTGCAGGTCGGCGAGAGCGACATCGCGCAGATCAAGCAGGGACAGCCGGTCGAGTTCACCGTCCAGGCTCTGCAGGGACAGACATTCAAAGGCACTGTCAAACAGGTGCGCCTGCAGTCGACCACCCAGGACAACGTCGTCAACTACACCGTTGTGGTATCGGCCGACAACTCGAAGGGAAAGCTGCTGCCGGGCATGACCGCGCGTGTCAACTTCCTGACGAAGGTGGCCGATAACGTGCTGCACGTCTCCAACGCGGCGCTGCGCTTCAAGCCGGCCGCCGCCGGTAACGCCGCCGCCGGTAACGCCATCGCCGCGGCGATCCCGTCGCAGCGGTCGCCCGGTGAACGCGGCGGTGCCCGCAGTGGAACGCTCTACTACCTCGACCCCAAAGGCATCGTGACCTCCGTGAACGTGCAGACCGGAATCACCGACGGCACGACCACGGAGGTGAGCGGGACAGGCGTGCAGGCGGGATTGAAGGTCATCACCGGGACGATCAGTGCCACACAGGCGGCGACCTCGACGACCTCCACGAGCGCGACCCCGTTCCAGACCAGCACCGGCCAGGGTCAGAGAGGTGGGGGCGGCCGAGGAGGCTTCTGATGGGCGACGTCGTCATTCAGACCAGCCACCTCGTGAAAACATACGTGACCGGCACCAACGAGGTGCACGCATTGCGCGGAATCGATCTGCAGGTCGGACGAGGTGAGTTTGTCGCGGTCATGGGGGCCTCGGGTTCCGGCAAGTCGACGCTCATGAACCTGCTCGGCTGCCTCGACACACCGACGGACGGCTCGTACCAGCTCGACGGCGTCAGCGTCGAAGGGCTGGATCGAAACGCGCTGGCGGCAATCCGGAATCAGAAGATCGGCTTCGTCTTTCAGGGATTCAATCTTCTTGCGCGCACCACGGCCATCGAAAACGTGGAGCTGCCGCTGCTCTACGACCGCACCGGCCGCAAGCGCGACACAAAGGCACTCGCGATTGCGGCGCTGGAGCGCGTCGGTCTCGGGTCGCGCCTCGAACACCAGCCCAGCGAGCTCTCCGGCGGGCAACAACAGCGCGTCGCCATCGCCCGCGCGCTGGTGACCGAACCGGCGATCATTCTGGCCGACGAGCCGACCGGCAACCTCGATACGCGGACGTCCGTCGAGGTCATGGCGCTCTTTCAGGAGTTGAACCAGCAGGGCATCACCATCGTGATGGTCACGCACGAGCCCGACCTGGCCGCCTACGCGAGCCGGATCGTGGAAGTGCGGGATGGACGGATCCGCCGCGATGAACCGGTGAAGAACCGCCGTTCCGCCGCAGAAGACCTCAAGGACCTCGGGGACGAGGAAGAGGAGGTCGCATGAACGCGAAGACACTGGTGAAGCTGGCGACGCAGGCCATTCGGAAGAACAAGATGCGTGCCGCGCTGACCATGCTCGGCATCATCATCGGGGTGGCGGCAGTGATCGTGATGGTCGCGGTGGGCTACGGCGCGCGCAGTCGCATTCAAGAGCAGATCAACAACCTCGGCACGAACATGATCGTGATCACGCCGGGGGCCGCGCAGGCGAGCGGCGTCAGCCAGGGCGCTCAGGCCTTTCCCAACCTGAGCCTGAAGGACGTCGACAAGATTCGCAGCCAGTCGCAGTACGTCGCCGCGGTCTCGCCGGTGATCGTCAGCCGGACCGTTGTCATCGGACCGGCCGGCAACTGGCGGACGACGATCAACGGCGTGGACACCGACTACCAGACAATTCGCGACTGGCAGACCGCCACCGGTGATTTCTTTTCGGCGGACGACGTCCGGTCGAATCGAAAGGTTGTGGTGCTCGGCAATACTGTCGCGCAGAACCTCTTTCCCGGACAAGATCCTACGGGAACCGAGATTCAGATCCGGAACTCGGTCTTCAAGGTGACGGGCGTCCTCGCGCCCAAGGGACAGACGGCCAGCGGAAGCGACTCGGACGACGTGGTGCTGATTCCGTACACGACCGCCGCGACAACGCTGTCCGGCCGCACCTTCATCCCGCAGATCCTGGCAAGCACGGCCAACGAGCAGGACATCGCCGCGGCGCAGGACGAGATCCGCACGCTGCTCCGCGAGTCGCACAAGATCGTGGACCAGGGTGACGACTTCACGGTGAAGAACCAGGCTGATCTGGCCACCGCCGCGGCGAGCTCGACGCAGGTGATGACGCTGCTCCTCGCGGCGATCGCCTCGATCTCTCTGCTCGTAGGCGGCATCGGCATCATGAACATCATGCTGGTGTCCGTGACGGAGCGGACGCGCGAGATCGGCATTCGCATGGCCATCGGCGCGCGCGGATCGGACGTCCTCATCCAGTTCCTGGTGGAGAGCATCGTGATGGGCGTGCTCGGCGGGCTGGCAGGTCTGGCCATCGGAGTGGCCGGAGCGAAGATCCTGGGGCACTTCACCGGCTGGGAAACCTCCATCTCGCCGCTGATCATGCTGGTCGCCGTCGGCTTTTCCGGTGCGGTGGGCGTCTTCTTCGGCTACTACCCCGCCCGCAAAGCGGCGGCGCTCAATCCGATCGAGGCGTTGCGGTACGAGTGACGGGTTGCAACGGTCGGAGGTGGGGTCCGAAGCTGCATGCAGATGAATTCCGCTCTAACGCGAGAGGCCGATGTGGCACAGACACTCCTGTCTGTGCTTCTGCCACGCATTCCGCTCGGCACAGACAAGAGTGTCTGTGCCACACAGGCTGCAGCTCCGATTTCATCGTGACCGAGGATCGGGAACGGGCACGACGACCCGGCGCCGGACCCGCTCTCTCAGTTCACAGCAGTCCTCAGACCACAACTTCTTCCGGGACTTCTTCGCGTGATTGCCGCTTCGGTTCCATAGCGTCGATGATCGCGTTGAAGGTCGCGCTCGGTCGCATTGCTTTGGAGGTCTTTTCGAAATCGGGATGGTAGTAACCACCCATGTCGACAGGCTTTCCCTGCGCTGCGAGCAACTCTTCGTTGATCCTGGCCTCGTTGGCGAGCAACTGACTGGCGATCGGGGCGAACTTCGCTTTCAGCTCCGCGTCCTTCGACTGGCCGGCCAATGCCTCTGCCCAGTACATCGCAAGATAGAAATGGCTTCCGCGGTTGTCGATCTGGCCGACCTTGCGCGCGGGCGACTTGTTGTTGTCGAGGAATTTCGCGATGGCCTGATCGAGCGTGTCGGCGAGGACCTGCGCCTTGTCGTTCTTGAACGTTGCGGCCAGATGCTCCAGTGACGCGGCCAGGGCAGAAAACTCTCCGAGCGAATCCCAGCGGAGGTAGCCTTCCTTGACGAACTGCTGGACATGCTTGGGAGCAGAACCGCCGGCGCCGGTCTCGAAAAGTCCTCCTCCGGCAAGGAGCGGCACGATGGAGAGCATCTTCGCGCTGGTGCCGATCTCGAGAATGGGGAACAGGTCGGTCAGGTAATCACGGAGAACGTTGCCGGTCACCGAGATCGTGTCCAGACCCTTCCGGATTCTCTCGAGCGAGTAGCGCATGGCCTGCACAGGCTCCATGATCCTGATGTCGAGTCCATCGGTATCGTGGTCTTTGAGATATTTCTGGACCTTCGCGATGATGTTCGCGTCATGCGCGCGGTTGCTGTCGAGCCAGAACACGGCGGGAGCGCCGGTTGCCTTTGCCCTCCTGACAGCTAGCTTTACCCAGTCCTGAACCGGAATGTCCTTGGCCCTCGACATTCTCCAGACGTCTCCAGCTTCCACATCGTGCTTCATCAGCACGTTGCCGGCTGCGTCGACGACACGGACGGTTCCGTCAAACGGAATCTCGAACGTCGTCGGGTGTGATCCGTACTCTTCTGCCTTCTGCGCCATGAGGCCGACGTTCGGAACGGATCCCATCGTTGCCGGATTCAGTGCGCCGAATTTCTTGCAGTTCTCGATGATCTCCTTGTAGATCGTGGAGTAGCAGCGGTCGGGGATCATCGCCTTCGTGTCCTGCAGCTTCCCATCCGCATTCCACATCCTGCCCGACTCGCGAACGACGACCGGCATGGAGGCGTCGACGATGATGAGGTTCGGCGCGTGGAGGTTCGTGATCCCGTTGTCGGAGTCGACCATCGCCAGCGCCGGACGCTTCGCATAGGCGGCCTTGATGTCGGCCTCGATCTCCGCGCGCTTCGCCTCCGGCAGTGACTGGATCTTGTTGTACAGATCGCCGAGGCCGAGGTTCGGATTGACGCCCGCCTCTTTGAAGGCGGCGGCGTGCTTGTCGAAAACATCCTTGAAGAAGACGTAGACGGCATGTCCGAACAAAATCGGATCGGACACTTTCATCATCGTTGCCTTGAGGTGCACGGAGAGCAACTGCCCGGTTTTCTTCGCGTCTTCGATTTGCTCCTCGTAAAACTTACGGAGCGCCTTCACGCTCATGAAGGTGCCATCCAGAATCTCGCCCGGCGCCGCAGTCAGTCCGTCTTTCAGGATCGTGGTCTTGCCGTCTTTGCCGGCCAGCTCGATCTTGAACGCGCCACCGGCGTCCACGACGATGGACTTCTCGTTGCCGTAGAAATCTCCGCCGCTCATGTGCGTAACTTCGGCCTTCGAGTCCGGCGTCCAGGCACCAAGCTTGTGAGGGTTCTTTTTGGCGAAGTTCTTGACGGCGAGGGGAGCCCTGCGATCCGAGTTCCCTTCGCGGAGGACCGGGTTCACGGCGCTTCCGAGCGCCTTCGAGTATCGCGCCTGAACCGCTTTCTCGGTTTCGGTCGTTGCCACTTCAGGATAGTCGGGGACGTTGTAGCCCTGATCCTGCAGCTCCTTGATCGCTTCCTTCAGCTGCGGAATCGAAGCACTGATGTTGGGCAGCTTGATGATGTTGGCGTCGGGAGAGAGAGTGAGCTCGCCGAGGTGGGACAGATCGTCGGGGACTCTCTGCCCTTCCGCCAGATTCTCCGGAAAGTTGGCGAGGATCCGGCCCGCCAGAGAGATGTCACGTGTTTCGACGGCGACGCCGGTTCCCTTCGTGAACGCTCGAACGATCGGGAGGAACGAGTACGTTGCCAGGGCCGGTGCTTCGTCGATGTTCGTCCAGATGATCTTCTTGTCGGCCATGTTTCATCCTTGATGTTCCTTCAGGCGCAGCGAGCGGATTCACGAAGCGCCTGAGTGATATGGAGTCCGGCGACCGCAATCGCCGCTTTTGCCGAACCGTGCCTCTGTGGTGGAACCGCGTGACGACTCACCACAGAGACACGGAGAGGAGTTGAGGAACTCTAACCGGCGAAGAACGCTTCGTTGACGGCGATGAACTGGCGCTTCTCCGCCGGTACGTCGTCGAGAGCGAAGATCGCGTCCGAGGTGCAGGCCGGAATGCACGCGCCGCAGTCGATGCACTCCGCAGGGTTGACGTACATCTGGGTGGCGGCTTCGAAGGCCGACTCGTCGTTCCTGGGGTGGATACAGTCGACGGGGCAGGCCTGGATACAGAGTTCGTCTTTGATGCAGTTGTCCGTGATTGCGAAGGCCATGATGACTCCTTGGTGGGTAGATTCGGAGGAAGGTTAGCGTCCGGCCGGGGGGCAAAATGTCGAACGGATCACTCAGTGGTATGACGCAGATCACGCGCACGACGTTGCGACGAGCCCGCGGCAGTGGTGCGGCGGGCCGCAGGCCGGAGGCAGGGGTGTAGGCTGGGGTCGTCGTCTGCGGCGTCTCGATCAGCAGATGAAAGTGGTCCGTCATCAGAACGTACGCGTGCAAGATCCATCGGTACTCGGTGATCGCCACGGCGAGCAGGTCGATGAACCGCAGCCGATCGTCATCGTCCAGATAGATGTCCCGTTGTTCGACGCCCCGATTGTGGACATGCCAGAACGCGCCCGGATACTCCAGACGGAGAGGCCGCGTCATAAAGCCAGAAGAAGGCGCGTGAAGAAGAACGGGCGCGCGGCGTGTGGATGCCGCTATGGTACCTCGGGGACTGTCACTCGACGGCTCACTCCGAATAAGTCAGTGTGGAATGCGTGCCTGACCCCATTGAGCGCCCATCTGCGCAAAGTCGGCAGCCTCCGCTGAACGGCGGCGGCGCGCATCGCCGGGGCGCGCCGAGTCTCATTCGTACTCACCGCTGCGCGTGACCGCGTTCGCCGACGGTGGCGGACGGTTGTGCGATGGTTTGGCCGATCCCCGGACAAAAAAACTATTCGAACGGAGCGATGATGATGATGACGACGAGAACAACCTTCCTCATCCTGGCGACCCAGCTTCTCCTTGCCATTCCGGCCGCCGCCCAGCAGAAGGACGCGCCCGGCTGCAAAGACCCGTCCCTCTTTCCGGTTCGCATGCCGAACTACCACATCGAAATGTGCGAAACCAAGCCATTCGGGTCCTATGACTTCTTTACCGTCAAACCTCCGAAGAAGACCGTGGAGGGGGAGTTCACGTTAGTCAAGTACGCGGTCGACAAGAGCGAGGACTCCCGGTCCGGTCTCGAGGTCGTCAGGAATTACGAGAACGCGCTCAAGAAGATCGGCGGCAAGATTCAGGGCTCCGTTCCGGACTGGTGGGTGAACGGCACCGTCGTGATCGACGGGAAGGAGGTCTGGGCCCAGGCCGAGAAGGGTAACAGCAAGATCTGGATCCGGATCGTCAAAAAGCAGGAGATGCAGCAGATCATCGTTGCCGATGCCGCCGCGTTTTCGAACGACCTGAAGATGACCGGTCACGTCGCGGTGGAGGGCATCTACTTCGATACCGCGAGCGCCACGCTCAAGGCTGAGTCGGGGGCCGCACTCGCAGAAATCGCCAAACTTCTCAAAGCCGAACCGGGCCTGAAGCTGTACGTGGTCGGCCACACCGACACCGTGGGGAACGTCGACGCGAACCTGAAACTCTCCCAGGAGCGGGCCGCCTCGGTCATCAAGGCTTTGACCGGCAAGCACGGGATCGCGGCCGCGCGCCTGCGCCCCTTCGGCAACGGCCCCTTCGCGCCTGTGGCCTCGAACCGCACCGACGACGGCCGGGCGAAGAACCGCCGCGTGGAGTTGGTGGCGCAATAGGCATAACAGTCCGCAATGACGAGGAAAGCCGCCTTCGGGCGGCTTTTTCTGTTTCTGGAACGGCCTTTCGGAGTCTGTTTTGGCACTCGATGAATACAAAACACCATATGATTGTGCGAGCGGCACCGCCCCCGTACTGTGCCAAGGAGAGAATTCATGCGATCCCTGCTTAGCTCTATCGCCGTCCTCGTTGTCTTCACCGGTCTTGCGGCCTCCGCCCAGGATCTGACGATCGTCTCGAAGGCGACGCACGACGGTGGACCGCCCGAAACCACAGTCAGCTACCTCTCCAGTGACCACGTCAGGATCTCTCAGGGCGATGGCAGGGAATCCATCGTCGACTTCAAGACGGGGCAGATAACGACGTTGGACGGGAAGAAGAAGACCTATTACGTTACCACCCGTGCGGACATGGAAGCCCTCTCGGCCAGAATGCAGGAACAGATGAACAGCCCGGAGATGAAGAAGGCGCAGCAGGAGATGAAGAATCTCTCGCCGGATCAGCAGAAGCAGATGGACTCAGCCATGGGAGGGATGTTTGCGGTCGACGTCCAGGATCTGGGCACGACCCGCAAAGTCGCCGGTTACACCTGCGAGAACTGGAAGATGACCATGGGCCAGTTCTCGCGTACCGAGGAATGCCTGACCAATGAACTGAAGTTCCCGCCGCAGGCGTGGGAGATGTACCGCGGCTTCGCCGACAACATGAAGACCATGATGGCCGCGTTAGGCCCGATGGCTAAGAGCATGGCAAGGATGCAGGAGCAGCTCAAAAAGATGAAGGGCTACCCGCTGGCCAACACGTCGACGGTCGAGATCATGGGACACAAGTCTGTCACTACCAGCGAAGTCACAGAGATCAAGCATGGGCCGATTCCCCCCTCGGCCTGGGACGTTCCTGCCGGCTACACGAAAGTCGACAATCCTATGCTGAAGGCGTTTCAGTCGCGATCGAAACGATAGCGAGTGTTACTGAAGCGTACTGGGTGACTCGGGAGGACCGCGATTTCGACGTGGTCGTATTTGAGGATGTGGCGACGCGATTTCTGCGGGTACCAGCGCACATCCTGACGTTCTTGCTCGGCCAGGCTGAGCGGGTGAAGTGGGGCGTCTGACGCCTCGCGGCGACTGCTGGTCGTGGTGCTGGCTGCCGCATTTCGCGCGGCCTCGGTGCTGCTGATCGCCGCCGAGTCCAGGCGGCGCTCAACGCCACCCATCGGACACATCACGTGGGCACCAGCGGTGACACCAGCACTCAATTTGCGCGGTACGGCGGGAAAGGAGCGCTTCCCACCGGCTATTGTTTAATCGCGCCTCCGGCGCGCATGGCACGAGACGACAATCGGACCGGCGATCAGTTCTTCGTCGCTGGTCAGGAGGATCGCGCCGAAATCCTGCCGCTCCCGTGAGCGGCTCTACTGTGCCCGCGCTGGCGACGCCGGCCGCCGCCTCATGGAGTCCGCGCGTGCTGGCATCGCGGCGCGACGCTGACGCTCGGCTTCGAGTTGCTGCGCGATGGCGTTGATGCGCGGCGGATAGAGCGCGCTGCGCCACACGGGGTCACGCCACTGCGGTTTGTCTCGCGTCACATCCGTCCAGTGGCGAATCGCCTCGGCCGAACGGCGCTGCTGCCACTCGGCGAGCGCATTCCTCACATCACGCGTATTGTGAAGTCTCGACTCGGAAGCCACGGTATCGGCGGTCGCAGCCAGCGCGGCGACGGGACTACCCTGCTCGAGGGCAAGCCATCCGACCGTGTTCTGGATCTCCGCGTCTCCGGGGCGCAGCGACTGCGCTCTGTTCAGGACGGCGGCGGCATCCGCGATGCGCCGTGCTCGGAAATACCACCAGCCGAGCCGGCCGAGGAACTCCGGCGCAATCGTGCCGGCATCGACCTGCTCCCGAAGCGCGCGCGCCGCCGCATCGTCGCCGGCCATGAGCGCAAGTCCGGCGGCTTCGACCTGAACTGCCGCCGCGGGCAGATTCGGCGCCTTCTGGTCTGACAGCAGCGACGATAACTGCTGCGCTGCGAGATCAGGGCGAGCGGCTCCTGCCGCATCTGCGAACGACCGGAGCCACGCGACGTCAGCTGTCTGCGCGTCGAACATCTCCTGACAGGCCGTCGCTGCTTCCGCGAAGTGCGCCTGCGCAAACTCGGCATCGGCGAGGGTCTGCAGAGCCGGCGGGGACACCGGCTTCAACACGAGAACGATCCTCGAGATCGAGGCCGCGCGTCCGAACTCGCGGCTGGCGAGGAACGTTTCGGCTTCCCGCTGCATCTCACCGCCGAGGCTCTCGGCGGCGTCGGGGTACAGTCGCCGAATCTCCGTCGCTGTCGATCGCGCCGCTTCGAAGTTGCCGCGCCGCGACTCGGCCAGGGCGCGAAGGCGGAGCAGCCGCGGTTGCGATCGCTGCAGCGTCAGAACGTTGTCGACGAGCGCGATCTCACGGTCATACATCTTCTGATCGGAGAGCTTGGACGCCCTCCCCTCGACCCACGACTCGACGCGATCGGCCGCGGCGGGGTCGATTGCGAGAGCGGCGCGATACGCATTCTGGCCCTCAGAGAGACGGCCGCGGCCGTACTCGCCTTCGGCCAATGCCTCGAACGCCGGCGCGTAATCGGGTTTGCTCGCGAGAGCACGCGACGCGAGGTCGACGGCCATGTCGAACTTCTCTTTCGCCACGGCATCGAGACTTTGCCACGAGAGAATCACGTACGCGATGCTGAGCGTGCGTTGCGGATTCGCGGCAAGGGAGGGCTGCCTCGCGATCATTCCCCTGACCTGTGCGATCCGCTCCGCTGTCAGCGGGTGCGAGCGGAAGTAGCCGCTCAACGCACCGATCGTGACCTCCGCCAGCTCCTGCTGCGGCGTTCGGGGAGCGCGCTCGACCTGGTCGTAAAGCCGCGCCATGACCTCGAACAGCTGCAAGGCACCCGACGCGGAGTATCCGGAGCTCGCGGCGAGGAGCACTCCCTCGCGATCCGCCTCGAGCTCCTGCTCCTTGCTGTAGCCGGCCTGGAAAACGGCGATCGGGATTCCGAGCGCACGAGCCAGAGGCACTTTGCGCAATGCGGCTTCGACCTGGAGCCGTTCGGCGCAGTGGAAATGGTCCACATGTTCGACCTCGTGTGCCAGGACGGCCGCGAGCTGGTCTTCAGTCGTCATGTGTTCCAGCAAGCCGGCACCGATGAAGACGTGTCCGCCCGGCAGAGCGAACGCATTGACGAAATCCCGCTCCGGGATGTAGTGGAACCGAAGTGGCAGCCTCCGGTGTGCATGCGGCGCGATGCGGCCGCCGACCGCCGCGACGCAGGCCTCGACCACGCGGTCGTCGCCGGTCATGTTGCTGCGCGCCGCGAGAAAGTGGTCGGCGATCTCGCTGCCCAACCTGATCTCTTCCGAATCCGAAAGGCGCGTGAAGTGCGATGGCATGCGCGTCAGATCGCGCTCGGAATCGGCGACGAAGAAGAGGATCGACTGCGCGCTCGCGGGCACGGCAATCCTCTGCTTCTCAGCAACGACGAGCCCGGCCGCAAGCAGCACGACGACGATGAGCAGTTCCAGGCGGCGTCTCATAGAAATTGCAGAATGGCGTCACGTTTCCGCGTGTACAGCAGCGACACGCCGATGAGCGCGACTCCCATGACGATGCCGGTCAGCGCCTTGTCGCGCAGAGTCAGCGACCAGAAATCGAGGAGGAAGATCTTCCCGACGCACAGGAGCAGAAGCGCGACGCCCGACAGGCGATAGCTTCGTTCCTTCACCCATAGCGCGAAGACGAAGACGAGCACGCCTTCCATGCCCCAGGCGACCGTGAGCATGCCCCGGCGCATCTCCGTTCCCAGAAGCGCTGTCACCAGGAGCAGCGGAACGAAAAAGAGGATCTGCTCCGGTCTCGAATCGAACCAGTGCCCAAGGCGGATCCAGAAGCGTGTGTCCTCCGCCGGTTCGATCCGTCTCGAACGAAATGCGAACGGCAAGGTGGCGAAGAGAACGGCAGCGGCCGCGCTGACGAGCAGCCAGCGGTCGAGCCTTCCGGGCGGCGGGAAATAGCTCCGCTCATAAAGGTTGTGCAGCACGCCGCGAGAAAGCGTCGCCAGAGCGAGGGCAATCCCGATGTGCAGGAAAACGCGCCGGTCGGTGAACGCCGCCGCGGCGACCAGCGCCACCGTCAGCGCAGCCCAGGCGATGACGACCATGTCCGCGGCAAATTCGAACCGCAGCAGCGCTGCCACGCATATGAGAGCGAGCCAGGCGAACAACGGAGCGAGCCAGGCGCGGTGCTCCGCAAGTTCGCTCGCCTGCCGCGCATCGATTCGGTGGTACACGTAAAGCAACGCAACGGCGATCGGAAGGACCGTGTAAACCCTGGCGCCGATTCCTGCCGTGTGATCCGCGTTCATGTTCACCACGAACACCCGCACGAACGCCGCGATCAGGATCGAATACGCCTGAAGCCGCAGGTCGGACGAGCGCCGCATCTCGCCGATCTCCATCACCACGAGTCCGCAAATCGTCCAGGCGACAGCGACGCT
>JADGOA010000301.1 GCA_017883215.1 Thermoanaerobaculia bacterium
CTGCGAAAAGCTCAGGCGGTTGGCCATCGCGATCCCGCGGCCGTGCGTGTCGAAGGCACGCTGTGGGTCGACGTGGAGATAGCGCTGCCAGTCGAAACCCGCTCCCTGGTCGCGAATCAGAAACCGGATGCGGTCGTCCGTCCGTTCGAAAGACACCACCGCCTGTTTGGCGGCGTTTCCCGGCAGCGCCAGGCGGCGCTCCACTTCGCGCGTCCACTCCGCCGCGCTGCTCAGGCGCGTCTTGTCCTCGTAAGTGATGCCGAGGTTGCCATGCTCGATGGCGTTGACGAGAAGCTCTGTCAGGCCGACCACGGTCGCCGTCGGATTCGGACAGGTGTTCGCGAGCAGCATGCCGAGGTCGTGGGCCTGCTCGACCGTTCTAAAGGCGAAGATCGCTTCACGCATGAGGCGCAGCGTATCGGTGCCTTTGCGCACTTCCGCCTGCAGGTCGCGATAGCGGCGATAGTCTTCGATCGCCGTCCGCACGACGGACCGCAGCATCTCCGCGTCGTAGGGTTTGGTGAGGTAGTAGTACGCGCCGGCCCGAATGCCCTCCAGCATCTCCTCGCGCCTGGAGAGCGCGGTCTGCATGATCACGGGCAACGTGCGCAGCCGCTCATCGGCCTTGATGCGCGCGAGCACCTCCATCCCGTCCATGCGCGGCATCGTCCTGTCGAGCAGAACGACGCAGAACCGATCGGGATCGGCGGAGAGAATCTCCCACGCCTCCATCCCGTCCTCCGCCACCTCCACCGCATACCCCTCGGGCTGCAAATGATAGGTGAGGAGCTTGCGATCGATCGCCTGATCGTCGACGACAAGAACGCGCGGTGTGGACACGATGGGGAGCTACTTCCCTTCCAGCTCGTTCAGCACGTCCGACGCGCCGTAGACGTTGCGCAGCGCTTCGATGATGCCTGCGGAGTGCACGGCGACGGCACGGGCGTCCTCTTCCTTGTACGCGAAGTTGAAGACGAGGGACGGCAGGTTCATGTCGAAGATGATGCCGACGAATTCACCGGCGCGACTCACCACCGGGCTGCCGGAGTTGCCACCGATGATGTCCGCCGTATTCACGAAATCGAGCTTCGTCGACTGGTTCACCTTCGGTTTTGCGGCCAGCCAGCTCTCCGGCAGATCGAACGGCGGGTGGCTGTCGTGCTCCGCGGCCCGCTGATAGGCGCCGGCGATGGCCGTGGCCCACGGAAACGATTCTCCCGCACCGCCGTATCCCTTCACCGTTCCGAACGCGAGTCGCAGCGTGAACGTCGCGTCCGGGTAGGTGTTGCTTCCGCCGAGGATCTTGAAGCGGGCGTTGGCAATCTTCGCGTACGCCTGCCGGCGCGGTTCGTCGATCTGCTGCTCGTAGGCCGTGCGCAATGCCCGGGCGCGCGGATCCACGAGGCGGGCCAGCCTGATCATCGAGTCCTGCGATGCTTCGATCGCCGCTTTCCCACCTTCCACCAGCCGGCGGCGCTGGGCGGCGGCCTCGAGAGTCGTCCCCTTGACCAGGTCCGCTGCGCGTTGCGACGGCGACTTGCCGGCCAGCACCTGGTCGATCATCGGATCGCCGGGCATGGCCTCCATCCAGTCGCTGAGCGAGTCGGCCAGGTTCAGTGTCTCCATGTCCTTGTAGACAGGCGCTTCGGAGAAGAGCTGCTGGCGCAGCGAGTCGAGGTTCGACTCGCGAAATTCGCGCAGCCGTTCGGCGTTCGGCTTCTGCACTTCGTCCACGTAGCGGACGGTCATGATGGCGTACGCGAAGAGGACCGAATTGAACGCGCCGCCGGTGAGGTAAGAACGCTCGACGAAAGTCTGCCGGTTGCGCTTGACGATGCTCTCGACGGCCTGCCAGGCATCGCCGTAGGCGGCGCTCATCTGCGGGTCGGCGGCGATGCGCTGGCGAAGGTCCTGCTCGGCCGCCTTCTTCGCCTGCATCACGGCCGGATCCTGAAGGCCTGCCAGCTCACCGAGGAGTGCCTTGCGGGAGTTCTTGATGCCAAACAGCTCGTCATGGGCGCGGCGCTCGTTCTCCGCGCTGCGCTCGGCCCAGCTGCCGAGGAGCACTTCGCGCCGCCGCAGGCGTGCCAGCGTGAGCGGAAGGCGCACGTCCCGGATGAGCTCCAGCTCCGCGACTGTGTTGAGCCGCTCCGTGCCGCCGGGATGGCCGGAGACGAAGACGAGGTCGCCCTCGCTCGGACCGGTAGTGCTGAAGCGGAGGAAATTCTCGACGTGCGCCGGCTTGCCGTTCTCGTACGCGCGGAAGAGGCAGATGTCGAGGTCGTAGCGCGGGTATTCGAAGTTGTCGGGATCGCCGCCGAAGAAGGCGATGCTCACCTCGGGCGCGAAGACCAGCCGCACGTCCGTGTATTTCTTGGAGCGGTAGAGGTGGTACTCGCCGCCCTGAAAGAGCGTCACCACGTCGCTGCGCAGGCCGGTCTTGTCGAGCGATTCCTTTTCGATGGCGGCCATCACGCCGCGCCGCGCGCGCTCGGCGTCTGCGGCCGGCATCGACGGCGGGACCGCAGAATTCACGCGCGCGGTCACGTCTTCGATGCTCATCAGCACGTTCAGCTCGAGGTCGACGCACTTCACCTCTTCGGCATTGGTCCTGGCGTGATATCCCGTCTTTACGTAGTCGTGCTGCGGAGTGCTGAGCTTCTGAAGGCAATCGAGCCCGACGTGGTGATTGGTGATCATCAGGCCGTTCGGGGAGACGAAGGATCCCGAGCCGCCGCTGTTGAACCGGATCGACGACTTCTGCAGGTGCTCCAACCACGCGTCGGTGGGCGTGAATCCGTAGCGTTGCTGCAGCAACTGTCGCGGCGGCCGGTTGAACAGCCACATCCCCTCGTCGGCTGCGACGGGCAGACAGATGAGGATCGACAGAACGACGAGAAGAAGCTTGCGCATGAATGCCTCCAGTTGATCAGCGGGGCATTGTATTGACAATCGCGGCGGGTGGCAGCGAAGGCGCGGGGGTGCTCGCGCGAATCGTGGGCCGAGTCAGGGAGAGCGGGCGGTCAATGACCGCGACGGCGAAATTCACGCGCGCGCAGCGGCTGCTCTGCGGCTCTTCCACCAGCGCGCGATCCTGAACCGCAGCAGATCCACCCGATCGTCGGGGTGAATCGGCAGCAGCACGTCGAGCAGAAGATAGAGGACCACTCCTGCGCCTTTGAAGAAGATCAGGGCCACGAATGCCATGCGCAGAATCCACACCGGAATCCGGGTCACCTCCGAGAGTCCCTGGCAGATCCCGGAGAGCTGGTGACCGCGCAGCCGTTTGTACAAGCGGGACGGCCCGGCGTCCAGCCCGGCCGTCATCGCCGCCAGGACCAACGGTCCAGTGAAGAGGACCATCATCATGCTCCAGACGGCATAACGGTGGCGGACGTGCAACACGGCGCCGGCCGAGTACCACGCCGCGAAACCGATCGCGACGATCGCCATCGCCAACCCCCAGCGCAGCAGACGGCGCCGGCGGACAGCGGCAATCACCTCGTTCGTCATCGCGGGAGAGAGCGGCACACGAGGAGCGGCGGCGGACCTGTCGTCACCAGTGCGATCGAGAAGCTCACCGAGCAACCGCGCACGCCGCAGCGTCTCGCCGCAGTCGCCGCAATGCCCGAGATGCTCGACGAGGTCGGGCGGCAGCTCCCCTCCTTCGGTCAGATAGCGCGTCAGCTGCGGAGCAGTCCGGAAACACGAGGCGTTGGTCATGATCGGCTCCTTGCCAGATCGACTCTCAGTCGCGAGATCGCAGTGTGAAGGCGGCTCTTGACGGTACCGACAGGTATGCCCATCGCGGCGGCGATCTCCTTCTCCGACAACTCCTCGAAGTAGCGCAGAAGAACCGCGTCCGCGAGACGCGGCGGGAGTGTGGCAACGAGGCTGCGAACGTTGGCCGCTCGCTCTGCCGCTTCCAGCGTTGTATGCGGCGATGCCGCGGTCGACGCCGCGGAAGTCGCCACCGTTTCGAGCGGCTCGTGTCTCCGCGAATGCTCGGCCGATCGTGCCGCCCGCGTACGGAAGCGGTTCATCGCGATCGCGAACAGCCAGCCATGAAACGCCTGCAGCGGGTCGAACCGTGCGGCGCTTCGAATCACTCGGGACCAGGTCTCCTGGAGCAGATCGTCGATGTCATCCGGCGGCGCTCCCGCGTGGAGCAACACCCGGCGGAGCGGAGCACCATATCGCTGGATCAGCGAGGCCGCCCCTTCGGGATCGCCTCCAAGGATTCGGGCCATCAGCTGCTGATCAGATTCCTGGGCTTCGGTCACGCCCTCTTATACCCGCGCGGCGGGCGGAACGTTCATCGACATTCGACGCCCACCTCCTGTCGTCGGCTGTAATCCCAGCGCCAGGTCGGGGTCAGCGATCCTTGCGCCACTTCCAGTCGCGGCCAGGCACCGGCAACAATATTGCTGCCATGTCCGCTTCTCGTTCGCGCATCGAACCGCTGATCATCGCCCTCGCAGTCCTCTGGAGTACGCCGCTCGCCGCCGGGCCGCCATTCCTCACCGACGACCCCGAACCGGTGCCATTCCGTCACTACGAGGCCTACGTGTTCGGCACCGCCGATCGCTCCGGCG
>JADGOA010000038.1 GCA_017883215.1 Thermoanaerobaculia bacterium
GGGTGAAGCGCGGCGAGGAATCCCCCGCCACCCCTGGGAGTGCGGGGGATCCCTCGCTGTCCTCCGCCGCTCCGCGGCTTCGGCAGCTCGGGATGACAGACTTGGCGCGTGTGTCATTGGAAGTCGGCGGAGCGCCGGAGACGCCAAGCGCGGCGAAGGACCCCCTCATCGGATGCCCACCTCGTGACCTCGCAACCTCGTGACCTCGCAACACCTCTCCTTCCGCAACCGGCCTCGCCACCGCCACCCGATCGCCATCGCGCAGATTGAAGGCACCGCGCGTGACGACGGTGTCCCCCGCGGTGAGGCCGTTGGTGATCTCCACGTCTTCGGCGGCAGCCGATCCGGTGACCACGTCTTTCCGCTGAACGCGATCGCCTGTCACCACGAAGACCACTCCCTTCCGCGTGGCCGGATCCCACGTCAGCATCGCGCTCCGCGGCGCGCGGAGAACCCCGCTTCGGCGGCCGGTAATGATGACCCCCTTCGCGAACAGTCCCGATTTCAGCGCGCCGCTCGAGTTCTCCACGATCGCCACCACAGGGACAGTCCTGCTGCCTTCATCGGCCGCGGGGTTGATGAAGCTCACGCGCCCTTCGAACGTTCTCCCCGGCACGGCGTCCGTGGTGAACGAGAGCGGCTGGCCGAGCTTGACGGCCGCGATCTGCGTCGAGGGAATTGAAACGGTCAGCTCGAGGAGCCGGTTGTCGACGATGCGGAACATCTTCGACTCGCTTCCCATGTTCTGGACGTAGCTCCCCGGATTCACGATCCGCTGGGCGATGACCCCGTCGATCGGCGCGCGGACCTCGGTCTTCAGCAGGCGCGTGTGCGCCATCTCCACTTGCGCCTTCGCCGCATTGAGCTGCGCCGCCGCGGCTTCCGCGGCGCTTCGGGCGTCATCGAGCTGCTGCTGCGTGGCGAGCCCTGCGGCTTTCAGCTTCACGGCGCGGTCGAGCTCGCGGGAAGCGCGGGTCGAGGCCACTTCAGCTTGCATCCGCGCAGCCGTGGCGGCCTGGAGGATCGCTTCCGGCTCCCGCCGGTCAAAGCGCGCCAGCAGCGTCCCCTTGGCGACGTGCACCCACTCGGTGACGTAGACATCCGTCACCGTGCCGCTGTACTCGGCCTTCACCTCGCCCTCGAACTTTGGCAACAGTGTCCCGACCACGGCAATGCTCTCCGTCAGATCTCCGAGCGCCACACGCCCGATCTCGACCGCCACCGGAGGCCGCTCGGAAGCGGCGTTCTCGCCGCGACCTGAGCATGCCGTCACGGCTGGCAAAGCGAGACAGACGGCGAGGAACCCGATTGGGAGCAGACGATTCATCGGCAGTCTCCTGTGGAAACGGCAAACTCGCTGAACCTCGAGCAACGGAGCGGCTCACGACTCAGCTGTGGTCAACTGCAACGATTGGCGGCACGTGAGCTGATCGAAAGAACAACACCCCGGCGGCAACGTGTCGGCAGAAGCTGCAGTCACCAGTCACCGGCCGGAAAGCATCGCGCCGCAGCCACAGATCGGGTGGTGATCATTGACACCGTGCATCAGCATCACGCGCCGCCGCGCTGAGCCCGAGATCCTGAGTCGTAGTGGGTCGCCAAGCCACTGAGTCACCATGGCGACCCGGCGACCCGGTGACTTGGTGACCCTGGTGACCCCACACCCACGCCCCGGCGCACCTTGAGAAACAGCCGCAGCGTAGAATCCGCGACATATCGTCCGGAGATCCGACGAGCTCCGATCGAAAGTGGCGTTCGACCTGGCATTCACATTCCGCATCGTCGATGGACGTCCCGTCGTCACGACCGAGCCACCGAAACAGTGAGCGAAGGAGAGATTCATGAGCGGAACACTCCGGGCAGTCCTGGCGTCCACCAGCCTCCTTCTGGCATCCCACTCATTCGCGCAGCCGGCGAGTTCGCCGCCCAGTCGATCGACCGTTCTCGAGGCGGCGAAAGAGGTCATGGCGAAAGCAGCGTATTGCGCGCTCATCACAGTGGGAGACGAAGGGCAGCCGCAGGCGCGCGTCGTCGATCCGTTCGCGCCGGAAGCCGACATGACAGTGTGGATCGCGACGAAGCCGGTCACGCGGAAGGTTGCGCAGATCAGAAAGAACGATCGCGTGACGCTCTTCTACTTCGATCGCCAGGGCATGGGCTACGTCACCCTCATCGGCAGAGCACAGCTGGTCACCGACGCAGCCGAGAAGGAGAAACATTGGAAGGAAGGGTGGGCCGCCTTTTACGAGGACAAGAACCACGGCCCCGACTACCTGCTGATCCGCGTGAAACCGACTCGGCTGGAGATGGTCAGCTACGCACACGCGCTGACCGGAGACCCGAAGACTTGGCGGCCGATCGAGATCAATCTGCGCTGAGCATGACGGGAAGCGTGGCGATTGCGGCCGCTCTTTTTCACCACAGAGGCACAGAGGACACAGAGGATGTCGGTTCCTTCTCTGTGCTCTCTGTGCCTCTGTGGTGAATTCAACGAGAACACAAGCGCGCCGAATACATCGCCGCGGCCCCGGCTGATGTACCTTACTTGCCATCACATGCACATCCCGGATGGCTATCTCAGCCCATCGACGTGCGCGTCGTTGTACGCGGCAGCGATGCCGTTCTGGGCGATGGCGCTGCGGCGTCTCAAACGGAACCTGATGAGCCGCTTCGTGCCGATGGTCGCACTCGTGGCGGCCTTCTCGTTCGTGGTGATGATGTTCAACCTCCCACTGCCAGGAGGCACCACCGGTCACGCCACCGGCGTCGCCATCGCGGCGATCGTCGTGGGACCGTGGGGCGCCGTGGCCGCGATCTCAGTCGCTCTTCTCATCCAGGCGCTTTTCTTCGGAGACGGCGGAATCACCGCCTTCGGCGCGAACAGCTTCAACATCGCCGTCGTCGGAGCGCTCGTGGCGTGGGTGGCGTACCGGCTGATCGCGGGGAACGCACCGCTCACCTCGCGCCTGCGCGTGGTCGCCGCGGCCGTCGCCGGCTACCTGGCCATCAACGCTTCGGCACTCGTGGCCGCGATCGAGTTCGGCATCCAGCCGATGCTGTTCCACGATGCCACGGGCGCACCGCTCTATGCTCCCTATCCGCTGCACATCGCGGTGCCGGCGATGATGATCGGCCATCTGACGTTCGCCGGCCTGGCCGAAGCGATCCTTTCCGGCGGCGTCGTTGCCTACCTTCAACGCGCCGATCTGCGACTGCTGTGCGGGAGCGCGCCGGATGCCGCTGACGAGACGGCCTCCGCGGCCGTCATGCGCCCGCTCTGGATCGGCGTCGCCGCGCTGATGGTGCTCACCCCGCTCGGTCTTCTCGCCGCCGGAAGGGCGTGGGGCGAGTGGAGCGCGGCCGACTTCGCCGATCCTGCGGCGCGCGCACAAATCGCCGCGGTCTCGAACAACGTCCTTCCGGGCAACGTGCCGGCAGGGCTGGCGCACCTCTCCTCGATCTGGACCGCCCCGCTGCGGGGCTACGCTCCACCCCTGCTGCAGCACGCCGCGATCGGGTACCTGCTGTCGGCGATGTTCGGCGTCGGGGTGGTGGTCCTGGCGACGTTCGCCCTCCGCCTGCTGGCGACGAGGGAGCGCTCTCAGTGACGGCGACGATGCGCCGCAGCTTCATCGAACGCACGCTCGCTGCTCTCCTTCGGGCCATGGAGCACGCCGCGGCGTCCGAACGGCTCTCCGGCGGCCGCGGCTTTCTGCAGTCGGTCGATCCGCGCGTGAAACTCCTCGGCTGCATCTCTCTGATCGTCGCCGCTGCCGTGTCGCGCCGGCTCACGCTCCTCGGCGTTCTCTTCGTCGCAGTCGCCGTCGTCGCGCTCGCCACGCGCATCCCCGCCGCTCAGCTCCTTCGCGCGTGGGCCATCCTCTTCGCCTTCACGGCGGCCATCGCTCTCCCGGCGCTCTTCACGACTCCCGGCGACGCGATCGGCAGCGTCGCCGGGCTGACGATCACCTTGCAGGGGATGCGATCCGCCGCCTTCCTGGTCAGCCGGGTGGAGACGTCGGCGACCCTGGGTCTGATTCTCGTCGCCTCGACGCCGTGGTCGCGTCTGATCGCCGCCCTACGCTCCCTGCACGTTCCGGCCGCCGTGGTCCTGATCATCTCGATGACGTATCGGTACATCTTCCTCCTCCTCCGCACGGCGGAAGAGATGTTCACGGCGCGGCGGAGCCGCAGCGTCGGCGCTCTCCGGCCCGCGGAGCGGCGACGCATGGCGACATCGACCGCGGGCGTGCTCCTGGGAAAATCGATGACGCTCGCCGACGGCGTCTACGACGCGATGCGCTCGCGCGGATTCCGCGGCGAGGTCTATCTGCTCGACGACTTCCGGATGCGCTCGCGTGACTGGGGAGCCGCGGCAGTGTTCGCCGCGGCCGCCGCCCTGGCATTCTGGCGAGGGCTGCGATGACCGACGCCCTCTTCGAGGTTCGCGCGGTCCGGTACGCCTACGACTCGTTGCCGGCGTTGAACGGCCTCGATCTGACCATCCGCCGCGGCAGCCGCGTGGCGCTGCTCGGTGCGAACGGCTCCGGAAAATCGACGTTTCTGCGCCTTCTCGACGCGCTCGATTTCGCGCAGGAGGGGACGATCCGCTTCGACGGAGAGACTCTCACTCCTGAGCGGCTCGACGACGATGCGTTCGCGCACTCGTTCCGCAGCCGCGTCGGCCTCGTCTTTCAGAACCCCGACGTGCAGCTGTTCAACGCCACCGTGCTCGACGAACTGGCGTTCGCGCCGCTGCAACTTCGGTTGGAGAAACAGGAGATCCGGCAGCGCATCGACCACGTCATGAACGAGCTCGACATCGCGCCGCTGGCCGGCCGTCCGCCCCACCGGCTCTCGATGGGCGAAAAGAAACGCGTGGCCATCGCCTCCGTCCTCGTGATCGACCCCGAAGTGCTCCTGCTCGACGAGCCGACCGCGTCCCTCGATCCGCGCAGCCAGAGCGAGATCATCAACCTCCTGGCCGGCTGGTCCGGTGACGCCAGGACCGCCGTCACGGCGACGCACGACCTCGGCATCGTCGAAGACATCGCCGATCACTGCGTCGTCTTCGAGTCAGGCCGCGTCGTCGCCGAGGGTCCTCCGCGCGAGATCGTGCAGAACGAGGAGCTGCTCTATCGCACGGGCCTGCTCCACGCCCACCGCCACCGGCACGAGTCGGGCGTGGTCCATTCGCATCCGCATCTTCACCGTCATGGCGATCATGAACATAGCGAGTAGCTCGTAGGGCACGGCGCAACCGTGCCCTGCGCATGCCTGGTGCAATGATGGGCGCGCATGCTCGCGGTCAGCGCAGTTCTCGCGGCACTCTCGCTGGCTCTCCACCTGCGCGCTGAATATGCGAAGGCATCGCGACAGATCTACCTCTTCAAGCCGCTGACCACGGTCATCATTGCCATCTTCGCGGCTTTGCCGTCCGGTTCCGCCAGCACCCGCTACCAGCTGGCGATCGTGATCGGCATGCTGCTGTCGCTCGCCGGCGACGTTTTTCTCATGCTGCCGGGCGATCGATTCGTGGCGGGGCTCATCAGTTTTCTGGCAGCGCACGTCGCGTACATCATTGCGTTCACATCGGAGGTCGCTCTCGGGGCCAGACCACTGCTCCTCGTCCCTTACGCGGTCGCGGCATCGGGCGTCGTCGTCTTCCTCTGGCCAAGACTCGGCCGATTGCGAGCTCCGGTGATCGTCTATGTCTCGGTGATCGTCCTGATGGCGTGGCAGGCCGCCGCGCGTGCGTCGCTCCTCGGCACGCGCTCGGCGATGCTCGCAGCCATCGGTGCGGCGTTCTTCGTGGCATCGGACTCCGTGCTGGCCATTCGAAAGTTCCGCGCCGCCGTGCCGCACGCTCAGGCCATCGTGATGATCACCTACGTCCTCGCGCAGTGGCTGATCGCCGCGTCGGTGCACTAGATTGGGGACTGAGTTGCTCAGTTACTCAACTCCCACGCAGGCCAATGCCAGTCGATCCTGAGAACGGCAAAACCGTTCGTGCCGAGCCGCGCCCGCCGCTCGTTCCCGCTCCCATTACGGCGGGCAAGCGGCTCACACGCGCGCTCCGGCACCGCAACTACCGGCTCTTCTTCAGCGGACAGACCGTCTCGCTGATCGGCACATGGATCACGCGCATCGCCACGAGCTGGCTCGTCTATCGCCTCACCGGCTCGGAGCTTCTCCTCGGCGTCGTCGCGTTCGCCGGACAGATTCCGATGCTGATCCTCGCCCCCGTTGCCGGCGTGCTCGTCGACCGCTGGAATCGCCACCGTATCCTCGTGATCACGCAGGTCCTGTCGGCGCTCCAATCGGTTGCCCTGGCGGTCCTGGCGCTGATGGGAATCATCACCGTCGCGGAAATCATCGTTCTGCAGGTCCTGCAGGGGCTGATCAATGCGTTCGACACGCCGGCGCGGCAGGCCTTCGTGGTGGACATGGTGACGGACCGTGCCGATCTGCCCAACGCCATCGCGCTCAACTCCACGATGTTCAACGCCTCGCGCATCATCGGGCCGTCGATCGCCGGAATCCTCATCGCAGTGGTCGGCGAGGGTTGGTGCTTCGCCCTCGATGCCGTCTCCTATGTTGCCGTGATCGTCTCTCTTCAGCTGATGCGGCTGGCGGCGACGCGGCGTGAACGATCCGATACGAAGATCCTGGCGGAGCTTCGAGACGGCTATCAGTACGTGTCGCGCTTTGCTCCCGTACGCGCTCTGCTCCTGCTGATCGCTGTGACCGGAACGATGGGTATGCCGTACGTGGTTCTCATGCCGGTGATCGCCTCACAAGTCCTGCACGGAGGTCCGCACACTCTCGGCTTTCTGATGACGGCTTCGGGCGGCGGTGCCCTGGCTGGCGCTCTCTATCTGGCGTCGCGGCAGTCGGTGCTGGGGCTCGGCCGCGTCATCGTGGCAGCTACGGCGGCGCTCAGCGCTGGGCTCATCGCCTTTTCGTTGTCGCACTCGCTCTGGCTGTCGCTCATCGTGCTGCCGTTCGTCGGCGCAGGCACGATGGTGCAGACCGCCTCCTCGAACACCATTCTGCAGACTGTCGTCGACGAGCGGATGCGCGGCCGGGTGATGGCGTTCTACAGCGTCGCCGTCATGGGAACACAGCCGATCGGAAGCCTCCTGGCCGGAGTTCTCGCCGATCGGGTGGGCGCGCAACACACCATCCTCATCGGCGCGAGCGTTTGCGTTCTCGCCGGGGCGTTCTTCGCTGCAAAACGCAAGTCACTGGCCGCTCTCGTGCGGCCGATCTACATCGAACGCGGGATTCTGCCGTGGGGGGACGGCGAGGAGTAGCGGAGGAATCAGACCGCGGACCGCGGACCACAGGATGAGCACACGTTGCGCGCCGCCCGTCCGCCAGATAACTCGCTCACGCTTCTAATGACACGAGCCAAGCCTGCCATCCTGTAGGGGCGCGCAGCAGCGCGCCCGCAACTCCGGTGGGCGGAGGGCCGACGAGAGTTGCGGACGCGCTGCTGCGCGTCCCTACAGGTTCATCACCGCCCCATCGGCCCCTGGCCGTTCGCCGGCTCGGGATGACACTCGCGCCACTGCACTTCGCAGTCTGCGATCTGCGGTCCGCGGTCCGCGGTCCGTCTAGCCGCTGCTCGCCACTTGCTGCGCCGCCCACTTCCCTAACGCGCGGATGGCGCGGTCGGACGAGGGAAACGTCGGAATGCCCGCCTCGGCGAGCGCGCGGCGCATGGCGTCGTATCTCGGGCCGCTGTCGACGACGCAGGCCCACGGTTTCGTGGTCGAACGCCAGATCTCCACCAGCCGGTTGACGATCGACTCCTCCGCCCCGATCTCGGCCTCCAGCGTGCGCAGGGCGCCGGTGAGAGGAACCACCCCGACGATGGCCGCGTCGACGTTTCCATCGCCGATCAACTCCGCTGCCGCCGCGGCGAACGGTTCGTCGGAGAGCATCGGATTCACGTCGAGAGGATTGCCGACGGTGACGATCCGATCGAGCTTCGCTCCGCGGAGCAGCGCCGCGATCCGCTCACGAGTGGCGGCCCCGATGGCCGCCAGCGTGAACGGGCCGAGGTTGTCCGCGAAGGCAACGCTCTCGAAGCCGGCGTTGGACATTGCGGCGAGCCGCATTCCCTGCGCCGCGCGGCCGCGCAGGAGGGTGGCCGCCCGGATCAGGTCTTCGAATTCCTCGAGCGTTTCGGCGACGAGGGCCCCCGCTGCAATTGCCAGCTCGCGGGACACGACGGCGTCCCCGGCGATGGCCGCGGTGTGCGTCGCCGTAGCAAGCGCCCCCGCCGTGGTGCGGCCGGCGCGATAAAGGATGACGATCTTTCCGGCGTTCCGCGCGTCCGCCGCCGCGCGAATCCACCGCCGGCCGTCGAGCGGCTGGAATCCTTCGACGTAGAAAGCTGCGACATCGATCGAAGAATCGCGCGACAGGTACTCCATGTAGTCGCCGACGGTGAGATCGACCTGATTGCCGATCGAGACGAGATAGCGCGCTGCAATCGGCGCGAGCTTCGTCGCCAACGCCACCGCCAGCGCGCCGCTCTGCGACACGACGGCCAGCGGCTCCTCGAACGTTCGTCCGCTCTCGAGCTTCGCCTCAGGAAGAAAAATCGTATTGCAGCGCCCCGGGATGGAGTGGACGCCGAGGCAGTTGCCGCCGTTCACGACCGGACCACGCCACGCGGTCGAGCGCGATGCGGCCAGCGAGCTCCGCACCGACTGCTCGAGCGATTCGGAACCCGCGTGCTCCCCCATTCCGCCCGGAATGACGATGATCGACTGCGCCTTCTCGCCGGCGATGACTTCGTCGATCGCCGCCGGAATCTGTTCCGCTGCGATCGTGAGCACGAGCAGATCGACGCGCCCCGGAATCGAGCTGATGTCCGGAACGCATCGGCAGCCGTCGATCTCCGTTTCCCCAGGCTTCACGATGAAAATCCGCGAGCGCTCGAAGCCCGCATTGATCAGGTTCGCGACGATCACGCGACCCGGGTTATGCGACTTCGATACGCCGACCACGCCCACCGACTGCGGCTCCAGAATGCATCGGATCTTCTGGATGGGACGTTCCGCGGCGGGATGCGCGGCGGCCGCGCCGCCGCCGAGTCGCACGACGGCGTCGAGAGCGAAGAGCCCGCGAGGCGTTGGGACCAGTGGGTTGATCTCCAGTTCGGTCACGTGACGTGGCACCCGCGCCGCCGCAAACGCCAGCCATCGCTCCACGAGCGAGTACAGGTCGCGGGCCGACATCCGCGGCGGCTGGTTGCGGATACCGTGGATCACCAGCTTCGCGAAGAGCTTGTCCTCGATTCCACGGGCGATGACTCCGCGACCGCGCAACACCGGCGAGAAGATGGCGATCTCCCGCCCCGGGACGATGCTCCTGGCGAAGAGCTCCGTCGCCACCCCGCCGATCCCGAGCGTGACCACGGGGCCGAAATCGGCCGTGTAGCGAATGCCGAGGAGCAGCTCGCTGCCGGGACTGAGATCGTGTTCGATGAACTCGCAGGCAATGAAGGACTCGATTCCCGTCATCGCCGCCATCCGGTCGACGGCCTCGAGCATCGGCTGCCGGCGTTTATCGACGATGGCCACCCCGCCGATTTCGGTCTTGTGCAGTACGGCTCGCGAGGAGATCTTCAGCACCACTCGGTCGCCGCGAAATGTGCTGCAGACCTCTGCGAGTGCGGCATCGGCGTTGTGACGGTCGAATGCGAGCTGCTCCGGCAGCGCGATATCGAGCTCCGACAGCAGCGCCCGCGTCTCGGACTCGAGGAGGATGTTCGATTGCATCGGTGCGTCGATGGTGCTGGGCAAGTGCCGGCCTCCCGGGGCGACGGAGTGCGGGCGTCTCGCCCGCCGCGATCCGGCGTCCCGCGCCGGATCGCTCTGATCATCGAAGACAGTCGCCGGGCGCGGGACGCCCGGCGACTGCGGGCGAGACGCCCGCACTCCGTCACGTCACGGCGAACGTCTCGAACTCGTCGACGACTTCGCGATGCCGCAGTGCGCTGCGGCCGGCGTCGTAGGCCCGCAGGTTCACTTCGACGACCCGTTCGCCTTTCGATGCAAACGCGTCGGCGATCGCGCTGCGAATCGTGACGTCCTCGATCGGAAGAAAATCGGTCGCTGCCCCCACCATGACCACGTTGGCCGCCTTGACCGATCCGGCGTCGCGCGCGATCCGCGTGGCATCGAGAACGTGCCCGCGCGGATGACGCAGAATGCCCCACAGCACGTCGTCGATGTCGGGGTAGTCGGGGATGTTCTTCAATGGTTCGCTGGCGGTGATGAGCGTGCCGCTGGGCGAGAGATACTCGAGGTACCGAAGCGTCTCCAGCGGCTCCAGCCCGAGGATCAGGTCGGCCTGACCGTGGGCAATGGTGGGGCTGAAGATCTCTCGATCGGCCAGCCGCAGGTGCGCCAGTACCGCCCCCCCGCGCTGTGACATGCCGTGGACCTCCGACTGCATGGCACGAAGACCGGCGCGCATCGCGCTCGCCGAGATGATCGCCCCGATCGACAGCACGCCCTGACCACCGACTCCTGCGATGATGATGTCGAACTTCACGACTCCCTCCTCGCCTTTTTGTCCTTCTTCAGGGCCTCGATACACTCGCGGTGGACAATCACCACCGACAGACCGCGATGCGCGATCTCTCGCCGCAACAGCTGCGTCAGCTCGCCGACGCGGCGCGGGTGCGACTCGAAGACATGGCAATGCTCAGGATCGACGCCGATGCCGCGCACGATCTCCGGAATGCGATTCGGCGGCAGGACCGTCGGCTGAGTCCCCGTCATCGCCACGACGTCGTTGTCGAGGATCAGCACAGTCATGTCCGTGTTGGCCGCGGCCGCGTCCATCAGCGGCGTCACCCCGGAATGCAGGAACGTGCTGTCTCCGATGACCGCGACGACCGGCCCGGCGCCTGCGTCGGCCGCTCCTTTGCCCATGCCGATGGAGGCGCCCATGCAGACGCAACTGTCGCCGACGTTGTACGGCGGCAGCGCCCCCAGGGTGTAGCAGCCGATGTCCGACGTGACCACCGGCGCCTCGTACGAGCGCAGCGCGTCATTGAGCGCGTTGTAGGCGTCGATGTGAGGACATCCGTCGCACAGCCGCGGCGGCCTCTCCGGAATCGATATCGTGGCCGCCGTTCCGCGCGGCGGCTGCAGTCCGAACGCGCTCCACACCAGCTCCTGATTCAGCTCGCCGGCCTCGGGCAGGTCTCCCGATTGCCGGCCGCGAATCGTCGTCAGCGGAGGCAGGATGCCGCGCAACATCCGCTCCACGTACGGATAGCCTTCTTCGATGACCAGGATCTCCGGAACGTGATCGGCCAGATCGCGGATCAGCGTCGCCGGGATCGGATAGGCGCCGATGTGCAGATGCGACGGCGTGAGCCCAAGCTCTCGTGTCACGTCGAGGAAATAGCTTTGGGCGATCCCGGTCGTGATCACGCCCATGTCGCGGAAGTTCTCGTTCAGCGTCAGCTCGTTGTGCGGGCTCATCTCCGCCCAGCCGCGGATGTCCTTCTGCTGCTGGAGGCGCTTCTGCCACCGGCGCCGGGCGAACGAAGGGAGCAGGACCCAGTCGGCGCGATCGCGCCTGGTGTTGAGGGCGTTCTCGTCTTTCCGATGCTGTGCCTCGACGCCGCTCCGCTGATGTGCCAGGCGCGTCACGAGCCGCAGCACGACAGGCACGCGGAACCGTTCCGAGACCTCGAACGCTTCGCGAGTCATGTCGTACGCTTCCTGCGCGTTGGCCGGTTCGAGGCAGGGCACCCGCGCGAAATCGGCGTAGAAACGGCTGTCCTGCTCGTTCTGCGAGCTGTGCATGCCGGGATCGTCCGCGACGGCGAGCACGAGGCCACCGACCGGCGCGACCACCGCCGAGTTGATGAACGGATCGGCCGCGACATTGAGGCCAACGTGCTTCATCGAAACGAGCGCACGTTTGCCCGCCATCGACATGCCGAGGGCCGCTTCGTAGGCGGTCTTCTCGTTAGCGCACCAGTTGGCGCGCGCCCCCCCGTTGCGCTGGAGCGCTTCGAGGATTTCGGTGGCTGGAGTGCCGGGGTATGCGTAAGCTGCGGTGATTCCCGCGTGCAGCGCGCCAAGGGCCACTGCCTCATCCCCGAGGAGCATCAGAGCCTCGGTGGAAAGGACTTCATCGGTCATTCGCGACCTCCCACCAGCTTGATACATCCGGGAGCCCGCCAGACCGGCGACAGGCGTCGCGCCGCTCGTGCTGCGCCGTCACGGGAGGTACGTCACGGCGGACACGAAAGGCAGGTGGCGAGCGTCCTGGGCGGGCTGTGGGGAGTCGAGTCCTGAGGGGCATGGGGCATGGGGGCATGAGTTGGTGAGCGCGTGCCGCGAGCGAGGGGATCGACACGATCCCGCAGCGTCGCTCCCTACACGCTACCCGCTGCCCCTCGACGCCTAACGCACCGTCTGCGTGCGCATCCACTCCACGGTCTTCGGCAGTCCTTCCCTCAGCTTCACGGCCGGCAGAAGGTTGGCAGCCGACCAGAGCTTTCGGGCATCGAGAACGCTGCGCATCTGTTCCCCCGCCTTCGCCGCTGCGTGCTCGGCCGGCACCTGGGTACCGACGGCGCGGCATAGCTCTTCGTACAGCTCGTTGACCGACGTCTCGATGCCGGTGCCGACGTTGTACGGCCCCTCCAGGTCGAGCTCGGTGGCCGCCATGTTGGCGCGGACTACATCACCGACGTAGACGTAGTCGCGTGTCTGCTCGCCGCTGCCGTTGATGCGCGCGCGGGCGCCGTCGAGAAGAGCGCCGGCGAAGATCGCCACCACCCCCGCTTCGCCGTCCTTCCGCTGCCGCGGCCCGTAGACGTTCCCGTACCGCAGCGACACCGAAGGCACTCTGTGGACTACGCGGTAGTAGTGCAGATACTGATCGACGGCCAGCTTGGCACACCCGTACGGCGATATGGGCGCCTCGGGGTGCTTCTCCGACTGCGGAGCGAACACCGGGTCTCCGTAGATCGCTCCGCCGCTCGAGGCCACGATGATCTTCTTCACGCCGCTGTCGATCAGCGCCTGAAACAGCCGCAGCGCGGCCACGATGTTCAACTCCGCGTCGGCAGCCGGATCGGCGACCGAGACGCGGACGTCGATCTGCGCCGCGTGATGATTGAGCAGGTCGAACCTCCGCCCGGCCAGCTCCTGAGCCGTTCTCGGTTCTCGAATGTCGGCCACGACGAGCTCGGCACGCGGGTTCACGTTCTCACGCCTCCCACTGCTGAGATCGTCCACCACCGTGACGTCGTGCCCTCGCTCGACGTACGCATCGACAATGTGCGAAGCAATGAACCCCGCCCCACCGGTCACGAGAATCTTCATCAGCTGACCTCTCTGCCTCGCGCCCATTGCAAGCACATCTCAAGCGCGAGGCCGGAAAGATACACGAAGTCCTGGCGTGTGCTTGGTGCCGAGCGGGTTTCGGAGCGTCCGCTGACCGGGTCGCCGAGTCGCCGGGTCTCCGGGTCGCCATGGCGACGCCGCGACCCAATGACTCGCTAACTCAGGATGAGTGCAGAGCGGCGAACTCAGTACTCAGCCGCGGCCGCCAGCTCTTCGCGTCCGGGCCAGGAGCTCGACGATGGCGTCGCCGCTCGTCGCCTCCGACAGATCGATTCCGCTCTGGTACGCGGCCTCGATGAAGGCACGGATGATCTCGGCGCGGCTGATCGCCTTCCCGTGCTTCAGCCGGATGTCGATCGCAAGACGATCGAGACTTGCCACGTGCCGGTCCAGCAGAACGACGGTGATCTTTCCCCACGGCTCCGTGTGCATCACGGGCCTCCCGCGATTCGTGTTTCCTGTGCTCATCGTGGATATCTCCATTCGAAATCCCCCTTTCAGGCGGCAACAACGAATATGGCATTCCATACGTGAGGGTAGCCGCCGCGGCGGCGTTAAACCTCCGTGAATCAGGCGGACAGGGCAGCGGAACCGTTAGCAAAGCATCATTCGATGCGCCAATCGCCACGCGCCCGGGATCGCCACTCTGTCGGGCATACGCGCTAACTGAAGGCCTGTCATTCCGAGCCGGCGGAACCCCGGAGGGGTGGAGCGCGGCGAGGAATCCCCCGCCCGACCCGGGAGTGCGGGGGATCCCGCTGTCCTACGCCGCTCCGCGGCTTCGGCACCTTCTAATGAACCTCTGCAACGCGAATGTAGGGACGCGCAGCAGCGCGTCCGCAATTCCGGTGGGCGGAGGGCCGACGAGAGCTGCGGGCGCGCTGCTGCGCGCCCCTACAGGTTCATCACCGCTCCACCGGCGCCTGCGCCGTTCACCAGCTCGGGATGACAGGCTTGAGTCAGCGCGTATGACTCTGTCGGGTGCAGCGCACGCTCGACACCGACGATCTCCACGCAACCCGCCGGCGCTCGGGATCTCGTACGGTTACATCGCGTGGCTTCGAGTGCTACGTCCTGAGCGATGAGTCGCGAGGCAGAAGGCGGCGGCACCGCCGAAAGATCTTAGCGGCGGCCGTCGGTGTGCATCTTCTTAGCGTACGCGAGTGCGCAGCACGCGACAGGCTTCAGCCCTCAGCCCTCGGCCCTCACCGCAAACCTTTTCAGGACCCGGGCGCCATCACCTTTCCGATCTCCCGCCACGTGACCAGTTTCACGCCGTTGTCCCGCAGCAGATCGCGGAAGGCGTCGCTCGTCAGAAAGTCGAAGTCGCGGTGTCGCCATGCCGATCCCCAGTTCGGGTGCCCTGCAGTGATCGCCCTCATCTCCTCGTCGTCGTACGCGATGTGCACGACCAGCTCGGTCACTCCCGGCTGAAGCGTCCTGATCACATCCGAATAGAACTGCGGCCACTCTTCCGCCGCAACCTCGGGCTCGATGGTCACGAAGCGGTCGATGACGACGTCGTCGGCCGTGATCATCGGCCCCAATGCCGGATCGGACAGAAACGACGCCGGAATTGCCGCGGGGATCCTCCACTCCCGAGACACCCGCAGCAGGATGCTGAAGAGAGCGGGGGTCATGTGCAGCGTGCGCATGTGCGCGTCGAAGTGTGTCGGCCGCAATCCCACCTGCCGCGCGCGCTCGATCTGCGCCCGTATCTCGGCTTCCGCCTCGCGTGCGTTTGCGCTCACCGCCGCCGTGGTTTCGATCGGGAAAAAGCAGCCGCGCTCGTCCAGGAGCGAAGGAACCCTGTTCACCGGCAGCACGGATCCCCATCGATAGCTGCTCCATTCGCTCGTCAGGGTCAGATGAAGTCCGAGGTCGGCCGCGGGATGAGCACGGGCCCAGGCGGCGACCGTAGTGAATGAGGGGCACGGGACCATGATGCTCGCGGAGTTGACGAGGCCGCTCTCGAGAGCGCGCACGGAGGCCGCGTCGACTGAGCGCGACATGCCGAGGTCGTCGGCGTGAACGATGAGAAGCTTCGCGTCGGGTGCGTAGCCGAGTCGCTGAGCGAGTGTCGTGGTCGTGACTTCCCGCGGGCGAGTGGGCGGGGGAAACACTTCCAGCGCAGTGAAGTCGACCCAGAAGAGGCTTTCGGTGTTCGGCACGCCGTCGAGAATCGCGCGGCCGATCTGCCGCGGCGGATCGTCGAAACGGATCCACCACGGCCGGTCGCTTCGATAACCGACCTGAAACGCGACCGGAGCGGGAGCAAAGGCGCGGCCCCACCGGGCATATCCGCGGACCATCGCCTCGAGCCCAGGCATGCTCTGGCCGTCGTTGACGAAGAGAATGCCCTCTCGCGCGGTCGGCGGCATCTTCGCGATCAGCCAGTGCTTGAGGAAGATTCGGTAGTTGGGTCCGTGCCTTCGCACGCGATCGAGCCAGGACCTCGCCTCGTCATCGCTGACCGCCTCTCCCGCGTCAGGTGAACTGGAGCGATACCACTCGACGTCGACGCCGAATCCCTCGACCGACGGATGGTGCGCGTAGCGCGTCATCACCAGGTCGATCAGCTCTTCGACCGAGGCGTGGCCCGGCTCGACCTGCAGCCAGACGCGATAGCCGAGCCGGTCGAAGTTCTGCAGGGCGGTCTCGTTCGCGTCCTCTGCCGCTCCGGCAATGAAAGGATCGCGCGCTGACGCGGGAAAACTGAGGAGCGTGCCGGCGCCGTTCTTCCTCCCCACGATCCAGATGGCCTCGGGCACCGCGCCTTCGAACCGTCGCGCCATCTCCACGCCGAAGCGAGCCCAGTAGTCGGGTCCAGGATCGTGCGACGGGCCATAAGGCGAGTAGCGAAATCCGGCGCCGAGACTTTTCTGCGGCGAGGGTTTCCGGTCGCCCAGCGAGGCGCAATGGGCCGTCAAGAGCACTGCCACTCCAGTCAGCAGGAGCCATCCCGCTCGTTTCATCAGATACCGCCTTTCAGCGAGAGACCGTGTGGACCACGTCATCCTAGCGAAGGCGCGAGGCCGCGACCTGTGGTGCCGTCACCGCAGCGCGTAGTCACGGCCTTCAAAGGAGTGCGGGCGTCTCGCCCGCCGCGATCCAGCGTCCCGCGCCGGATCGCTTGAGGTGGTCGAAGAGTCGCCGGGCGCGGGACGCCCGGCGACGGCGGGCGAGACGCCCGCACTCCTGGACGAGGACCGCGCGGCCTTGCGACCATCGCCTGGTGACA
>JADGOA010000302.1 GCA_017883215.1 Thermoanaerobaculia bacterium
CGTGCCTACGCTGAGTGACTCAGGGCTCGCCGGCGACGCGGTCGATCTTTGCGGCAAGCACGAAATCATTTCGGGTCAGCCCGTCGACCTTGTGTGTCCAGATCGTGACGCGCACTTTTCCCCAGGCGAGAAAGATGTCGGGGTGATGACCCTCTCTCTCGGCGACGGCACCGATGCGATTCGTGAGTGCCAGCGCGGCAGCGAAATCGGGAAGGGTGAATTCTTTTTCGAGGTGGTGCTCGCCGATCACGCGCCAGCCGTCGCCCAGCTCCCTCGACAGTGCAGCGAGATCGTCCCCCTGCAGCGGCGGCACGCCGCCGCGGCAAGGGACGCATTTCTCGGCGGCGAGCGAATGCACCGGCGCCCGCGCGCTCCCAACGTCTCCAGGCGGTACTTTCAGGAAGGCCGCGAGCTCATCGGGCGAAACCCGGTGGCGGAACGCTTCCCGCCCGTTGACGTAGACCACCGGCACGTCCTCGGTGAACATCTCCAGCAACGCCGGATCCTCGTCGATGTCGACCTCGCGCATCCGGATGCGCAGCCGATACAGCGTTTCCGCGGCTCGAATCGACGCCTTGGCCTTGTCACAAAGGGGGCAATCGTGGCGCGTGTAGAGGACGACCTCGACGGGCTCATGCATCGCTTACACTCTAGCGCTCATGAAGGGGAAAACGAATCTCGACTTGAGCGGCAAGGTGGTGCTGGTGACCGGCGCCTCACGCGGAATCGGGCGCGAGACGGCGGTTCGGCTGGCCGCGGCGGGTGCTCGGGTCGCTGTCAATTACTGCAGGAGCGAGCCGGCCGCCGCAGAGGTCGTTCGCGAAATCGGCCAGCAGGCGTTTGCGGTGCGGGCGGACGTCGGCGAGCCCGGCCAGGTGCGGGCCATGATCGACGAGGTCGTCGGTCGCTGCGGCCGGCTCGACGTTCTGGTCAACAATGCGGCAACCTTCGACTTGAACCCTTTCGACGGCGACGACTACGAGCGATGGCAGCGGGGATGGCGCCGAACGTTCGAGCTGAACATCTTCGGCGCCGCAAACGCGGCCTTCCTGGCCATGCAGGTGATGCGGAAACAGGGCGGCGGCCGGATCATCAACGTCGCCTCTCGCGCCGCATTCCGCGGCGAGACCGAATTTGCCGACTACGGGGCCTCAAAGGCCGCGCTCGTGAACCTGACGATCTCCATTGCCCGCGGATGCGCGAAGGACAACATCATCTCCAGCTGCGTCGCGCCGGGCTTCATTGCCACGGAGATGGCTCAATCCGAGATCGACGCCCACTACGACGAGATCGTGGGCCAGATCCCCCTGCGACGGGTGGGGACGGTCGCGGACGTCGCCAACGTGATCGTCTTCCTCGCCTCTCCGCTGGCCGACTACCTCAACGGCACGATCGTCGACGTGAACGGCGGCTCCTGGTTCCATTGACATCTTGCGGCTCGGACCTTGCTACTCAGAGGGCAGATGATGTCACTCGCCCTGACAGTCCTGGTCGTCCTTGCTGCGATCGCCCTCGCGCTCACGCTCGCTTATCTGCCGATGAAACTGCTGCTCCAGCAGATTGCTCGAAACGTGCAGCAGTTCATCGCCCGGCAACGCGAACGGCGGCAGGCCACGCGTCCGACTCCCGACCGCAGGAAGCCAGGTGAACCTTAGTACTCCCCTCCGCAAATCCGGACCTTGGGGGGTCAGACCTTCTCGGTGAGCGCCTTCTCCAGAGCGGCCTTCAGCTCTGGGTCGCCCTCCTCGATCGGGCCGAGCTGTCTCCAGACGATCTTCCCCTTACGATCGATGAGCACCGTGGTCGGGATGGATGACGTCTGCAGCATGTTGGCGAGCTTCCCTTCGCTGTCGAGCACGATCGGATAGGTCATCTTGTGTTCGTTGACGAACGCCCGGACGCCGTCTGCGCCCGTGTCATCGAGACTCACGCCGATGACCTTGAAGCCGCGTCCGGCGTATTGATCACTCATCTTCTGCAGCTGTGGGATCTCGAAGCGGCAAGGGGCGCACCACGTCGCCCAGAGGTTCAGCAGCACCACCTGCCCATGCTCGCCCGCCAGATCGAAAGGCTTGCCGTCGAGGCTCTTCGCGGAGTATGCCGGCATCATGGAACCGACAGTCGTTTCGCCGGTGGCGGGAGCACTGGCCTGTGTGCCGCCGGCCTGCTTCGCTGCCGGTTTTGCAGCGGCGTTTCCCGCCGGCGCAGCGGTTTCCCGCCGCCCGCCGCAGGCCAACGATAGCGCGGCAGCGAACGCAAACATGTACCAGAGGGCCCTACCCATCGATCTCACCTCGTGAGCCGCACAGCGGCGGCGTCATTGTCGCAGAAAGCGGGGCATGGTTCTCGGTGCTCGGCGCTCGGAGGCGAGAGCAACGGTCTTGCGATCCGAGCACCACACAACTGAGATCAGTTCGCGAGGTTACGAGGTCACACAGCCCTCGTGGCCGAATAATCCTGATGTAGAGATTTCGGCTCAGGACTCAGGACTCAGGACTCAGGACTGGTATTCTCGAGCGCCGCCGGAACGAAAAGCGCCCCGCAATTCGCGGGGCGCAGGTGAAAAACGTCTGGATGGAAGGGGATTACTCGTCTTCCTCGACCTTCCCCTTCTTGATGACCTCCGGCTCGGCAACGGCCACCTCGACCGCCTCGGCCGGAACTTCTTCGACCTCGGCACGGAGCTGCGTCACACCGACCACCACACGATCCGGATCATCGAGAACCTTGACCCCTTCGGGCAGCTTGAGGTCGGCGATCCGGTAGTAGTCGTGCGCGCCCAGCGGCGTCACGTCGATGTCGATGGTGTCAGGAATCTGTCCGGGGAGGCACTCGACGTGGAGCTCGCGAACCTGGAAGTCGAGAATGCCGCCTTCCTTCACGCCGAGGGCCAATCCGCTCACGTGCACCGGGATCGCCACGCGGACCTTCTCGTCCATCAACACGCGAACGAAGTCGATGTGCGCCAGCTTGCGCGAGATCGGATTGATCTGGATGTCCTTGATCATCGCGTGGCGCGACTGATCGGTGCCGCTCATCTTGAGCAGGAAGATCGAGCGGATGCCGTGCTGGCTCTTCTGGATCAGCTCGGTGACCGCCTTGCGATCGACGGTGATGGGAACCGCCTCGCGATGCGCGCCGTATACGACGGCCGGGACTTTCCCGTCGACGCGCAGCCGGCGCGCGATGCCCTTGCCGGTACCTTCGCGGCGCGTCACTTCCAAGTTCAGCTCAGCCATTTGCAGACAACTCCTTCTGTGGACTCGACGAACGCGAGATAAACCTCTGAGCGCGTTCAATATTCCCCCGGACGGGGAGTGCGCATTGTACCTTCTGCAGGGTCCAGATTGCGCGACGCGGCGTGGGGCATGAGGTATGGGGCATGAGTGGGCTACCCATGCCTCATGCCCCATGCCTCATGCCTCTACATGTCAAACAGCGAACTGACGGAATCCTCTTTATGGATCCGCTTGATCGCCTCGGCGAACAGATCGGCGATCGACAGCGTCTTCAGCTTCGAGCACTCCATTTCCTTGTCCGCAGTCGGCATGCTGTTGGTGCCGATGACCCTGTGGAGCGGCGACTCGTTGATCCGGCTGATGGCCGGACCGGAAAGGACGGCATGGGTGCACGAAGCGGATATGGACCGCGCGCCCTTCGCCGCGAGCGCCTCCACGGAGTGGATGAGCGTGCCGCCGGTATCGATGATGTCGTCGACGATGAACACGTTCCGCCCCTCGACGTCACCGATGATGTGCATGACCTCCGTCTGATTGGCGGCGATGCGGCGCTTGTCGATGATGGCCAGCGCCGCCCCCACTCGTTTGGCATACGCGCGGGCACGCTCGACGCCGCCGGCATCGGGCGAAACGATCGTGAGGTCACCCAGCTCGAGGGTCTTGAGGTACTTGACGACGACAGGGGCGGCGAAGAGGTGGTCGACGGGGATGTTGAAGAAGCCCTGGATCTGCGAAGCGTGGAGGTCGAGGGTCAGAACGCGGTCGGCGCCCGCGGCCGTGATCAGATCGGCCACGAGCTTCGACGTGATCGGCACGCGGGGCTTGTCTTTCCGATCCTGGCGTGCGTAGCCGTAGTACGGCATGACGGCGGTGACGCGGCGGGCCGATGAGCGCTTGAATGCGTCGAGCATGATCAAGAGCTCCATCAGATTGTCGTTCACCGGCGGAGATGTCGGCTGCACGATGAACACATCGGCACCGCGAACGTTCTCGTCGATCTGCGCGTAGTTCTCGCCATCGGCAAAGCTGTAGAGCGAGACGCGTCCCGGCTCGATTCCGAGAATGGCGCAGATCTCCTGAGTCAAAACGGGGTGAGCGCGACCAGAGAAGATTTTCAGCGGACCGTACAAAGCGACGTGATTATACGAAACCGAGTCGCGTTGGTGCAGTGCTCGATGGATCGACTGAGAATCGGGGCTCAGTGACGGTCTTCGCGAGCCTGCACGGCCTGAACGGCCGTCGCACCCATCGGCGATAGAATCGCCACACTCCCACGGGGAAGAGCGTGACGATCGTCAGCCGCGGATCGCGCCGATTCGACACCACGAGCTGG
>JADGOA010000039.1 GCA_017883215.1 Thermoanaerobaculia bacterium
TTTCGATTTCAATGTTGCAGCCCACTAGAATTGCCGGCCCTATGACCAAAACGAGTGCACCGGCGACGGTCGAGAGCCGCGCCACCATCCCGATTCTCACTGCCACGGACGTGGAGCGCGTCGCGAAGGAAGCTCTTGCCGCGGCGCGCCGCCGGGTAGCGGAGATCGAAGCCGTTCCGGTGGACGACGTCAACGCGGCGAACATCCTCGATGCCTGGGATCGCGCCGCCATCCTCCTGGAAGACGCTTTCGGCCCGATCTCGATTCTGAACAGCGTGCATCCCGACAGGAGCGTTCGAGATGCCGGCGATGCCGCCCTCGTGGAGGAATCGAGCTTCATGACGGAGCTCTTCCAGAACGAAGCGTTCTTCGAGCGAGTGCGCCGCGTGGTGCCGCAGTCGACGGCCGAGCGGCAGCTGCAGAAGGATCTGATCGAGTCATTCGAGGACAGCGGCGTGGCGCTTCCGCCGGAGAAGCGCGAGCGCTTTCGCGAGATCTCGGAGCGGCTGACCGAGCTCGGGCAGGAGTTTTCGAGAAACATCCGTGACAACGTGACGCGCCTCAGCTTCACGCCGCATGAATGCGACGGCCTGCCCCGCGAGTGGCTCGATCGTGTCCCCCGCGACCAGGGGGGGAACTGCCTGGTGGGCTTCGACTATCCGGACTACGTCCCGTTCATGGCCAATGCGCGCCAGGAGGAGGCCCGCAGGCGCTACTACCTGGCCTACACGAATCGAGGGACGCCGCGGAACCTCGAGATCATGGACGAGATCGTCCGGCTGCGGAAGGAAGTGGCGGATCTTCACGGCCTGTCCAGCTATGCCCATTACGTCACCAAGCGCCACATGGTCGAGAACCCGGAGACGGTGCGGAGATTTCTCGACGATGTGCGCAGGGTGGTGACCGAGGCGGAACTGCGCGATCTCGCGCAACTCAGCGAGGTGAAGGGGCGCATCACGGGAACATCGGTCGAAGAGGCCTCGATCAATCGCTGGGACGCTTCGTTCTACCGGGAGCGGCTTCGCGACGAACGCTTCGCCATCGACCAGGAAGCGCTGCGCCGGTACTTCCCGACCGCCGCCTCAGTGCAGTGGATGCTCGACATCAGCCAGCGGCTGTACGCGATCCGCTTCGAGCGCGCATCGGTGCCGGTGTGGCACGACGAGGTCATCTACTTCGACGTGCTCGATGCCGCGAGCGGCACGACGATCGGCGGCGTCTATCTCGATCTCTATCCCCGCGAAGGGAAATACAAACATGCGGCGGCATGGCCGGTCCGCGGCGTGAGCCGCAAGACCGGGAGGAAGCCGATCAGCGTCCTGGTGACGAACCTCAACCGGGAGGGACTCACACACGACGAGCTCGAGACGCTGCTCCACGAGTTCGGCCACGTCCTGCACGGCGTGCTGTCACAGACCGAGTACCTCGAGCACTCCGGTACCAGCGTGGAGCGCGATTTCGTGGAGGCGCCGTCGCAGATGTTCGAGGAGTGGGCCAGCCGGATGGAGAGCCTGTCGCTGATTCCGCAGCACTGCGAAGGCTGTCCCGCGGTCAGCCAGGAGCTCGTCGATCGGCTCGTGGCCGCGAAGAAATTCGGCTCCGGCATCGATTACGGGCGGCAGCTCCTGTACGCGTCGTTCGACATGGAGCTGTCCAGCGAGAGTCCCGGTCGCTGTCTCGACGTCTGGCGCGCCATGGAAGGCTCTACGCCCATGGAATATGTCGATGGGACCTCTTTCCCCGCCACCTTCGAGCACATCGCCAGCGGTTACGCGGCCGGCTATTACGGCTACATGTGGGCGAAGGCGATCGCGCTCGACCTGGTGTCGGTGTTCGGCGCCGATCTGATGAACGGAGAGGTCGGCCGTCAGTTCCGGGAAGTCATCCTGAGCCGCGGCAGCGAAGAGCCGGCGCGAAATCTCGTGGAGCGCTTTCTCGGGCGCGGCGTGTCCAGCGACGCGTTCTTCGCCAGGATCATCGGGGAGTGAAAGCGAGTAGCGGGTAAGGGCGACGATCGCGATCGTGAGGTGTCATCCCGAGCTGGTTAACGGCACATGCGCCGCTGGAGCGGAAGTGACACTGTCATTCCGAGCCGGCGGAACCCCGGAGGGGTGGAGCGCGGCGAGGAATCCCCCGTCACCCCTGGGAGTGCGGGGGATCCCTCGCTGTCCTCCGCCGCTCCGCGGCTTCGGCAGCTCGGGATGACAGGCTTGGCGCGTGTCATCCCGAGCGTTATCACCGCCACTCCTTCACCTCCACCTCGGCCGATCCGGTGACGATGATGCGGATGGTGATGGCGGTCGGGGCAGGGACGATCGCCACCAGCTGGATGGAATCGACGCGGCCGCGCAGCAGGACACCGGCCGTGAGCTGGCGCGTCAGTCCGCGCTCGACCTCGGCGCGCACGTCGGCGAGCTGCGGCGCGAGAGACCATTTCGCGCCGGCCCCCAGGCGCTCTTCCACCTCGTCGTGTGCCATCCGGTCGAAGGTCCGAAGAAAAGGATTCTTTCGCTTCGGATCGAGTCTGTACCGGAGGCCCTCGATGACGACGCTGCTCGCCGGCGCATCGAAGGCCGGCACTCCGTCGAGATAGACCAGGCCGTGATAACGCCGGAGCCCGCCGCCGCGGAAGTCGATGGCCGCCTCGATGTTGATGTGGCCGTTGCTGCCGGGCGAGAGGCGGATCGATTCGACGGCGACGGAACTGCTGCCGGTCTGGTAGACATGTCCTGCAAACTGTTCTGTGAGCAGCCGGCTCGCTTCGTCGTACGGAATCTCCAGGTCGAAGGGCACGCGAACTCCGCTGCCGTTCGGCTCGGCAGACTTCAGCGGCGGCAGCGGTCTGGTCGTCGTGGCCGGCTTCTGCCCGATGACCACGCGGGTCCGCGCGTGGAGCGTCAGCGCGCTCGCCACCTCGACTCCGCTGCCGCGGATCGGTGCGAGCCCGACATCGATGGGGTCGAGCACGAGCCACGTCCGTGGCGCGATCTCGAACGGCGTCTGCAGCGATGACCAGATCTGCCGGGCTGCCGGACGGATCACAGCCAGCTTCGGCGTGTTCCGGTCGATCGTTTTCGCCACAGCCTGCAGCTGTTCCTGCACCAGTGGTGCAAGCTTCCAGTCGGTGATGTCGATGTTGAGCAGCGTCACGGCGCAGCGATTCGGAAAGAGCACCGGTCGCGCCGTCGTCGTCGACCGCAGCGTCCAGTCGCTTCCCCAGTCGAGGCGCGACTGAAGCTCGATGGCAGCGTCACGCATCGGCTCGGCAAACCCGCAGGAGATGCACGGCCACATCGAGTACGTGCCGTTCACCGGGTTCCTCGTCCGTTTACAGCCTTCGAGAGCGTAATGAACGGTCGTCGAGGCGTGCAGACCGGCGCCTTGCATCTTCAGAGCGATGGGATCGCGCACCACCTTGTACTTCATGCCGAACCGGTGCTGCGGATCGAGCTCGTAGTCGTCCGTCTTCAAAAAGCTCTTCGGCACCTGCGACTCGATCATCGGCAGCAACGGAGCGAGCGACGCCCGGATCGGCACGACCAGCGTCGACACTTCCGCCGCCGCCGTGACGGGAGTGGCGGGCACGCTGACCGGCTGCGGAGGTGTCGAGCAGGCGGCGAGGAGAAGAACGACGAAGAGCAGGCGGTTCACAGTGGTGTTAGTCCTGAGTCCTGAGTTGCGTGTGCTCGGTGACCCTCGCCACTCAGGACTCAGCACTCAGCACTCAGCACTCAGGACTTTATAATCATCGGCGTGAGTGACACGACAACCCGCGGCATTCGCGTCGAGGTGGAAGGCGCATTCCTGCCCGAGCGGAGTGAGGTGGCCGCGTCCTGTTTCTTTTTCTCGTATCGCGTCCGGATCACGAACGTCGGGGAGGAGACCGCGCAGCTGCTGAGCCGGGAGTGGATCATCACGGATGCCGAGGGGAACGTGGATCGCGTCGTCGGTCCGGGCGTCGTCGGTGAACAGCCGGTTCTCGGCCCGGGAGAGTCGTTCGAATACACCAGCTTCTGCCCGCTGCCGACCGCGGTCGGCACGATGGAAGGGCGGTACCTGATGCGCACGGCTGGCGGCTCTTCGTTCGACGTACGCATCGACCCGTTCACGCTGGCGGTTCCAGGCAGCGTCAACTGAGCTAAGCCATGTTGCGGCGCAACCGGATCTCTTTTCTACCAATCTTTTTCACGGTTCTGATCGCCGTACTCCTGATCGCCGTGGGTTTCCGCATCAGCGCGTATCGCTCTGCAGCGCCGGCCGGTCGACAGACTTCGGTCGCCACGGCCGGCGGCTCGGCGCATGTTCGTCTTCCGGCGATCGCCAACGGGCAGGCGCGGTCCACGGGCGACGTGACATCCACTTCTTCCACCTCCGAAGCGGCCGAAAGCCACCGCATCCGGGAGCAGCGATACAGGGAACTTCTGAAGACGCCCGTCCCGCCGGGCGGCGCGTCTGGCAGGGCCGTGCAAAATGGTGGACGGCCGCCTGCCGGCACAGCGCCACCGCCGAAACCTCCTGCGCAGAATCCGTCGCTCCTCTCGCGCATCGTGGCGCCGGTCGCAAAAGTGTTCGGAGGCGGCAGCAGCGCGCCGCAGGGCAGGAGTGCGCCGACCGCGACGCGCGAACCGATCAAGGACCCGAACTCCGATGTCACACCGCCGCAACTGCTGTCTGCGATGTTCGATCCGCCGACGGTGCACGACGGCGAAGAGACCACTCTCATCGTGGTCGCCAGCGACGATCTCAGCGGCGTTCGCAGCATCGCCGGGAACGTCATCAGTCCGAGCGGTGCGCTGCAGGGATTCGCGCTCAACCGTCAAGCCGACGCCATGCGGTACGCGGGGCGGATTCTGGTGCCGAAGAATGCGGCCGAGGGCGTGTGGCACGTCAATTACCTGAACCTGACGGACAACGCCAACAACAGCACGACGCTCAGCTTCGCTCAGGGGACACTGCCGGCCACGGCGACGTTTCGCGTCATCTCCTCGAACGCCGACACCAACCCGCCCACGCTGCGCGCGCTCTGGCTCGACAGACCCTCCATGAAAGGCGGGGAGAAGAACACACTCTTCGTACAGGCGGATGACGACAAGTCGGGGGTCAATCTCGTCAGCGGCGTCTTTCTAAGTCCGGGCAAACTCGCCCGAATCGGTTTCGGCTGCCGTCCTCCGGACTCGGGCAACACGTTCACATGCGACTTCGCACTGCCGGTGAACGCCGATTGCGGCGACTGGCAGCTCGAACAGGTGCAGCTGCAGGACAAAGCGAACAACATGGTCGCCGTCCGGCGTGACAATCCGATGGTCGGCGCCGTTCACGTGGCGGTGATGAGCGACCAGTGCGACTCGCATCCGCCGGTGGTCGCGGCCATCACACTCGACCGTTATGCGATCACGGCTCCCGGCACGCTCGTGGTGCGCGTGACTGTCACCGACGACATCTCAGGAGTCGGGAGCGTGAGCGGCCACTTCGTCTACACAGGTGCGGTCGCGCCGGGCAACCAGCCGCCCAGGCTCTGGTTCGTCTGCTCGATGACCGACCAGCAGACGTGGAGCGGTCCGGTGGCGGCTCAGGACAAAACAGCGATCGGCATCTGGCGGCTCGAACAACTGCAGGTTATCGACAAGAGCAGCAACCTGAAGATCTACTCCGCCGCCGAACCACTGGTGGGGAACGTGACGTTCCGCGTGCAGTAGTAACGCAGTCCTGAGTGCTGAGTCCTGAGTCCTGAGTGGGGAAGCTCGATCCCCTCACTCATGCCTCACTCATGCCCTCCCTCTCCCCAGACCTTGGAGAGCCGTCCGTGCGGCACCTCGGGCAGGTGTGCTTCGTTGAGCGAGTAGTGGGCGACGTCGTTGAAAAGGGTCAGCCGCGCCTGGTCGACGCGCTTGAAGTCGAGGATGTTCAGCGCCGCGGGGCTCTGGTCGAGACGGTCGCGATAGCGGCGCGGATCGAAACCGAGAAGGGTGCTGAGGACGAGGCGGATGGTGGCCTTGTGCGAGACGACGGCGAACTGCTGATCCGAATGCCGGAGCACGAGCTCGAGCAGGGCGGGAAGGGCGCGGGCCGTGACCGCCAGGCCGCTCTCACCGCCGGCCGGTGCGAAAGTGTACGGGTCGTTATCCCACCGACCGTACTCCTCGGCGAAGTCGCGTTCGACATCCGCGCGGCGCATCCCTTCCCAGCGGCCATGGGAGATCTCCCGCAACGCGTCCACCGGTTCGACACTCTTCCGATGCGGCTCTGCGATGAGGGTCGCGGTGTCGGTGGTTCGCTTCATCGGACTCGCGTAAACGGCGGCCATCGGCTCGTGCGCCAGGCGCTCGCCCAGAAGTCGCGCCTGCCGGCGCCCCTCAGCGGAAAGGAGCACGTCGATGGCGCCCGCGAAGCGATCTTCAGCCGAAAGCTCGGTGGCACCGTGCCGTATAAGAAAGACTCTCGTTGCCATACGGCGAAGTATGGACGAGAGATCGTTTGCACAGCGAGCGCGTCCACGTCGGTGGTCGGTGCTCGCTGCTCGGGAGATTTCCTTCCGAGCACTGTGCACCGAGCACCGTGCACCGTGCCCTGTGCACCACCGCCGCACGGCGCAGCAAGTTTGCAGGTTACGGAACAACAGTGTGTCTGTCGCTGTTGCGACGGATCTCACAGCGCGAGTAACATACGCGTCCCATCCGTTCTCACGGACCGAGAGTCAATCACTGAAAGGTACAAACAATTTCCATGAGCCAGTCGAGAGATAACGCCGACACGACGTTCGCGGAGGCGTTCGAGGCGAGTCTGAATTTCAAAACCCCCGAGCAGGGCGAGCTGCTTCGCGGAACGATAGTTTCGATTTCCGGAGATGACGCGTACATCTCGTACGGCGGTCCTTCGGAAGCAGTGATGTCTGCCGCGGAACTGGAAGGACTCGATGTCGGCGACACGATCGAGGCTACCGTGGTCAAGGCCGGTTCCGAGATCCGCATCTCCCGCAAGATGCTGAAGGGCAAAGCGTCGCTCGACCAGCTCCGGCAGACCTACGAAGCTCGGCTTCCAGTCGAAGGAAAGGTCACCGGGCGCAACAAGGGCGGCTTCGAAGTGACCGTCGCCGGTCTTCGCGCCTTCTGCCCGCTGTCGCAGATTGCGCTCGGGAAGATCGAGAACCCCGACGCCTTCGTCAACCAGACCTACGAGTTCCGCGTCACGGAGCTCTCCGACGACGGGCGCCGCATCGTGGTCTCCCGCGCCGCCTTGATGAAGGAAGAGGCCGCTGCCCGCGCCGAAGAGGCCCGCAAGACGATCTATCCGGGAGCCGAGCTCAGCGGACGGGTCAAGACGCTCACGCCCTTCGGCGCGTTCGTCGACCTGGGGGGCATCGACGGCCTGTTGCACGTCTCCGAGATGAGCCGCCGCCGCGTGGTCGATCCGAAGGAAGTCGTCTCCGTCGGACAGGAAGTGCACGTCAAAGTCATCAAGGTCGAGAACGACGGCAAGCGCATCTCGCTCTCGATGAAAGACTTCGAGAACGATCCGTGGGCCGATGTCGCCGAGCGCTACGCGCCCGGGACGCCGTTCACCGGGAAGATCGTCCGCTCCACCGACTTCGGCTTCTTCATCGAAGTCGAGCCGGGACTCGACGGTCTGGTGCACGTGTCACAGCTGCCGTTGGGCGTGAAACCCAACGACGCTTCCGTGGGGATCGGACAGTCGGTGTCCGGCTGGGTACGGGAAGTGGACGCCTCGAAGCGCCGCCTCTCGCTCTCCCTTCGCGAAGTCGCCATCAACGACCCGTGGGAGTCGGTCGGCCAGAAGTACCCGACCGGCAAGGTCATCGAGGCGATCATCGATCACCTCGGCGCGCCGGGCGTGTTCGTACAGATCGAGCCCGGGCTCGTCGGCCTGGTGCCGAACTCCGAGATCACCGAAGGCGGCAGCCTCAAGCCGGGCGACAAGATCGTGGTTCGTGTCATGAGCGTCGACTCGAACCGCAAGCGCATCTCGCTCAGCCACGATGCGGCAAAAGCTGCGGCCGAGCGCGAGGAGTACTCCAAGTTCATGGACGACCAGCGCGGCGTGGAAGGGGAGAGCGCGATGGCTCTCGCGTTCCGCCGGGCAATGGAGCGGAAGTGAGCTTCTGAACAACGAATGAATGGAAAAGGGCGCCGCGAGGCGCCCTTTTTTTTGGAGTTGCTCAGTTACTCGGTTGCTCAGTTACTCTGTTGACCGACTCATCGCGCTGATGATCAGTCCGGCGCCGACGGCGAGGACGGCAACACCCGCGGCGATCTTGCCCGGGTTTTCCTTCGCGAATCGACCGGCCCTGTTGCCGCCTTTTTTCAGGTAGTCGCGGGCGATGTCGAGATACTGTTCGACGTCGACATTCTGCATGGAGCTCTTCAGGTTCCTGATCATCTCGTCGCTGATGCCGATGCGGTCGAGGAACTGATCGAGGCTGGCATTGCGGCCGGTTCCTTTGTGTGCGCCACAGGTCGGGCAGATGTCGTCGACGCTGCCGGACGATCGATCGCTCGTGCTCGTCGTTCCAAATCCGCTTCTGGGAGTGTCTTCATCCATGTTCGTCTCTCCTTGAGGTTCCTCGGCTACCGGCGCGTTGCTCCGCCCGCCGGCTCGTAGGTGCGCCCGTGAGTTCCGATGCGGGGATCACCCGATTTGTTGGTGATGCGGTCTTCGTCGTTCCAGCGTGTGTCGGCAGCACCCTTTGCATACTCCTGGTCGCTCTGCTGGTCGCGGCCGTCGCTGCGGAAAGACGCTTTGAGACTCGTCTGTGCCGGCGTGTAGGCGCTGGCGATGTCGTCCATCGGAACGTCGGTCTCACGTCGCAGCAGTCGCGCAGATTTTGCCGCAGGAGGTGCTGAGGCAGCGGCGGGCGCCGGACTCTCGATTGCCCCGCCGCGATGGGCGATCCTGGAGATCGCACGTCGGACGCGTCTTGCCGCACGCGTGATGGGGTTGCGCGAGCGCGCCTCATGCTGGTCGGCACCGTCCGTCGGTCGCGTGCTCCCTGCCTGAGCCCGCGGCGGCGACGACTGCCCTGTGTTCATCGCAGCGTCATTCGTCGTCGACGGAAGGCTCTTGGCGGAGTTGCGCGCAGTCGCTCGCTGACTGCGCTGCTTTTCGTGGCGGTTCTGTCTCTTTTGTGCCATGGCTCCCTTTCTTGCTGCGTGTGTCGATTCGTAACACTGCAATTTGCGCGCGTGAAAAGGAGCGAGACCGCGCTATCGAGGTTCGCAGTTGTTCCCTTGCTGAGATTCGCCGAGAAATCGGAAAAAGTGCCCGAACCTCAGCCATACGACAACTCCGCCGTGCCGTTCGCGCCGACGATGGCGGACAACGGTGCCATTTGTGAGCAGATGGACCCTCCGCTATCCGCACGTGAAGATGTCCGTTTCACGGCCGCGGACATCTTCGATGTGGAGAAGTTGCTCGATTTTCACGAGGTCGTCGAGCCGCAGGAATATCTCGATCCTCGTCAATCGGCGGAGCCGGCCGGCAGTTCTGTGTGGGAGCGGCGTGGAGGAGCGAGAGTCGCCAGCGGCGAGTGATCGGTCCCGCGGTGCGCGCCGTTCACGCGACATGTGAGCGCCGCGTCGACGCTACGGCAGGCCGAAGGCGCTGAGGTTCCCGTCCCCGTCCTCGAGGTACAGCGCATTCTCGACGACGATCGGGCTTTGCCAGTGAATTGTGCCGATCGTCCCGTCGGCCCAGATCCGCCTCCCAGTACTCGGATCGACGGCGACGATCTCGTGATCGTGCGCGAAGTAGAGAACGTCATTCGCAAAGATGGGACTGGTGCCGCGGTCGGAGATGGACCATCGCGGGACGAGGTTGGGGGTTGATCCGCTGAGGTCCAGCGTCAATGCGGAGACGCCCAGGTCCGTGGCCACCGCTACCCACACGACATCGTTGCGGTCGCGCCACGTGGCGGGTCTCGTATGCACCTCGCCGCCTTGCGGAACTTTCACGATGTTCAGCTCGCCGCCGACGTGACGAGGGCCGGCCGAGCCGCTGAGATCGCGGAGGTTCAGGAGCCGCAGAGACCAGTCCTTTCCGCCCTGCACGCCGAGGTTGAGATCGCTGTCCGGCGGCAGCGGCAGAATCGCTACTGCCGTCGATCCGAGGTCGAAATCGTTATCGGCCATCCACTGATAATTCGAAGGCGTGTAACTATCGACCGGTGTGCCGCCGTCACTGACGCCGTCGGGAGTGAGGGCGATGACGGAATCGCCCCAATCGAATCCGCCGCCGTTCGCGTCATAGACGCCGTTGCCGGTGCTGATGAACACTCGATCGGTCGCCGGATCGTAGACCGCACCGCTGCGCCCCCAGATGCCTGCCTGCACGTTGCTGCAGTCATTGTCGGAGCTGCCGTTTTCGACGAAGTGGAAGAGCTTGTCGCTGCATGCGGCGTTGAAGATCGCCTGCGCGCCGCTGGCGAGGTCGATCGTCACGAGATGACCCTGATAGTCGCCGGCATCGCCCGGATCCGGGTATCCGGCGGTGACCGCGTAAAGATAGGTCCGGCCGTTCTTCGCGGTGGCGATCGAGAGGGCCGACGACCCCTTCTCCACGTCGCCCTTCAGCGTCACGAGCTCGGGCCAGCTGTCATCCTCCACTTCCACGCCGCTGTTGAGCGCGTACTTGTGGACGTAGCCGTCCAGCGCGTAGGTGTAGACGAATTCGCGCTGCGGATCGATGGCAGGGGAGGATGTCGTCCAGCGTGTCCCCGGCGGCTGCACCGTCTGCCATACGGTCGCGCCGGTGTGAGCGTCGATGGCGACGGTGCGCCCGGCCATCGTGGAGACGATCAACAGGTCGTGAAGTCGATTGTCTCCGGCCGTTGTGATGCCGCCGACGTACGCCGGCGAGCCGTCCGCAACCTCCGGCAGCCTGACTCGCCAAAGCCTGGTGAAGTTCGGAACCTCATTCGGATTCGGTGCGAGCAGCTCGTTCACACCGTTGTTGAACTGCAGCCATGACGGAGTGCCCGTCGGCAGGACGGCGCGGACGCGACTCGTGAGAGCTGCCGTGAGGATGAGGGCGCTAAACGACAGAGGCATGAGTCCCCCATGGATGGCTGTGTGATGCACCGGCCATCCGCGTTTTCCTTAGTACGCGCGAGCTGCGGATTCGTGTACCGCAGAGTGTTGCGCACGCGTACGTTTCGCGGGTTCTCACCGTTTCGTGACGTGGGAGGCCGTTCTCGCGCAGCGCGCAGGGTGAGGCCGCGAACGCTGCCCTCTCCCGCCGGGAGGCAAGCCTCGGACTGCGCCGACCGTCGTCGACTTACATCGGGCGACGCAGGTCCAGCCGACCACCGTAGGGCACGGCTGCGCCGTGCCCTGGAGTTTGGCCTTTGTCTGTAGGCATGACTAGTTGAGACTGCGCCGCGTCATCCCGAGCCGGTTAACGGCGCGTGCGCCGGTGGAGCGGAAATGACCCGTGATGCTGTAGGGGCGCACAGCAGTGCGCCCGCTCTCCCGTTGAGAGTTGCGGGCGCGCTGCTGCGCGCCCCTGCAGGATGGCAGGCTTGGCGCGTGTCATTAGCAGCGTACTCAGGACTCAGCACTCAGGACTCAGGACTCCAAAACAACGGCGGGCCGTTTCCGGCCCGCCGCGCGTGATTACGTCCGGGTGGTGCAACCTACATCGGCTTGCCGGTGTGGCAGTCGGTGCAGCTGACGGCGCGCATGTCGCCGAGGTCGACCGGGTGCTGAAACTCGTTCTTCGGCACTTCGAACATGATGTTGCCGGCCTGCTGCTCGCCTAACACGTCGTGGCAGATGTGGCAGTCCTTGGGGATGGTCTTGCCCGCCTTGGAGGTGTGCTGATCGTCGTGGCAGCGGAAGCAGCCGATGAAGTAGAAGTGGCCGATGTTGTCCGGATGCGTTCGCCAGTCGACGTTCATCTCCGGAAAGCGGGTGTTCTGCGTGACGTTCTGCACCATCTTGATGGCCGTCTCGACCGCGGCGCGCTTGCTGTTCCATACGGCCGGCTGCTTGGTGGAGTAGTACGTACGGATCGACTTGTCGATGCCGTTGAGCGCATCCGGCGTCGTCTTGTAGTCGGCTGACAACGCCTCCACGGCCTGCTGCTTGATGAACGGCAGGGTGCGGTCGATACGTCCGGCCAGAATCTCGCGATCGATCGCACGGTCGGGCGGCACGTAGATGTGCGTCGGGCGGTTGTGGCAGTCGATGCAGTCCATCGTCCGCTTCGGTGCCGCTGCGATCTGTGCGTCGGTGAGCTTCGAGTCCTGCGCCTTGTACTCGGTGGCCTGGTTCGTGCGGCGGTTGCGCATGCGCACCCATTCGATCTTCTGCCGCTGCCTGTCGCTGGCCAGGTACTGGATCTCGTTCATGTTGAACATGTGCCAGTGGATGCCGGCCACCAGTCCGCCCTGCGGGCTGCCGCCGCCGGTCTTGATCAGCATCCGGATCTCACGGGGCGTGTTCTGCTCGTCGTATCCGAAATGCGTGAAGACCTTCAACTGCGCGCCAAAGAACTTCTCCGGCCAGTGGCACTGCTCGCAAGTCTCGCGTGACGGACGGAGATTCTCGACCGGCGAGGGAATCGGCTGCGGATACTTGCGGGCGAGCACCGAATACACCTGATAAGCGCCCGACATTTTCGATCGGACGTACCAGCCGGCACCTGCTCCCACGTGGCAGCCGACGCAACCGACGCGCGCGTGCGGTGACTGCTTGTAGGCCGTGTATTCCGGGTGCATGACCTTGTGGCACACCAGTCCGCAGAACTGATCGGAATCCGTGTACTCGTACATCCGGTAGCTGCCCAGGAGGCTGATGATGATGAAGAAAAAGCTGCCGAACGCCCAGACGATCGCCAGCCGGCGCACGTGAGGAACGTTCAGGTCGAGCGATGGATAGCGCTCGATCTCATCCGGCGCAACTTTGTGACGTCGCCGCCGCTCGACCAGCATGCCGATGAAGAACAGCGCGATCCCGCTGACCAGGAAAGCCGGCACGACGGCGTACGCCAGGATGCCGACGTAGGGGTTGTGCGCCCCCGTAAGGTCGGCAACCACCAGAAAGATGATGTTGGCGAGACTGATCAGCGCGACGATCAGTCCGATGCCGCTGATGACGTTGCGGGCCAGGCTCGGCCGGTTTGACGAATCAGGCATTCATTTCCTCCTGATCGCGAGCCGGCCGAGCCGGTCCGCAATCACTCGCGATCGCTGCTGATGATGTGTCCCTCGAGCCGCTCGCGTCGCATTTTGTCGTATTCGAGTCCGTGTTCATGCTCGAACTGCTCTTCGTCCATCTTGCCGTCGAACCACGCCCAGTTCAGCGGGTACGCATCCGGGTCGAAGATCACGTTGTACAAGTGCCACACGATGATGGCCAGGGTGGCCAGTACCGCCTCATAGAAGTGGATCGTCGTCGCCACGTCGATCCACCACCGCGGCATCCAGTTCGTGGAGATGACGTTGTACCAGATCATGAGGCCCGTGATTCCCATGACCACGGTCCCCCAGACCACCGCCCAGTACTCGGCCTTCTCCCCGTAGGTGAACCGTCCCATCCGTGGGTGCTTCTTCGACAGGCCGAGGTAGTACTTCATGACGTCGACGACGTCGCGGGCATCCTTGAAATTGAACCAGAAGTCCTTCAGTCCCTGCCGCCCTTCGCGCGTTCCCACCATGTAGCCGATGTGGTAGAGGCCCACGCCCATCATGACCAGCGCGGCGATCCGGTGGATGAGGCGGCGGGGCGTCTCGCTCGACCCGAAGAGCCATGCAAACGGCGACTCCGGATAGGCGAGCGCGAAACCGGTCAGCACGAGCACGATGAAGCTCGAGAGCAGCAGCAGGTGCTGGACCCGCTGGTTGACGTTCATCCGCATCACTGTCCGGCCGGCAGCGCGGCGCTTCCGCTGCGCCTTACGGAACCAGATGAGGATGTTGTGCAGCAACATGCCGCCGATCGTCGCGAAGATCATCGCCAGATAGAAACGGCGCACGATCGTGACGGCGAACGACTGTCTGTCGATCACCTCGTTTTCCACGAGATGAATGCGACCCATCGCGAACTTCGCAGTCGCACCCTTGTGGCAGTGGCCGCAGGTCTTCTGCAGATTGGCCTTGTTCACCGATGAACGCCGGTCCGAGGACGGCAGGATGTAGTGAACCCCGTGGCAGCTGGCGCAGTTCGCTACCACGCTCGACCCGAGCTTGTTGGCCAGGCCGTGATAGCTGGAGTTGTACGTCGTGATCCGGCCGCCGGGAATGCCGAACTCCTGCGTCAGGCGAACGCCTGCGTGACACTTGGCACAGGTCTGCTCGGCCATGTTGCCGGTGGCCGTCGCGGACGTCGGATCGCGCCTCACCTTGATGGCGTGGATCCCGTGGCAATCCGTGCACACCGGCGCGGTCCAGTTGCCGCGGGCGATGGCCGCTCCGTGAACGCTGGCCGTGAACTGGGAGGTGACGTTCGCGTGGCACTGGCCGCAGGTGTGCGGGACGTTGAACTTGAAGATCGACGACTGGGGATTGTTCGCCGGGAGAACGGCGTGGTAATCGTGGCAGTCGGTGCAGACTGCAGCCTTCTGCGACCCGCGCGCGACGGCGCGCCCGTGGACGCTCTGCTGGTACGAGACGAACATCTGGTTCGACAGGCCCGCCTTCTCCATGACGAACTTCTGGCCGTGGCACTTGCCGCAGGTGGCCGGAATGTTCGTGTGGTGGGTCGAAGAGTTCTTGTCGATCGACGGCAGAATCGCGTGGGCATCGCCGCCGTGGCAGTCGATGCAGTGGGCCGCGAAGGCCATCCCCGATTTGACGGCGACGCCATGTTTGCTGGCCTGCCAGGCGGCCTGAGCCTCGGGATGGCAGTTCACGCACTTGACGGCCTTTGGGGCAGGCTCATGCGGGACGCCTTTGATGTCGGCGTGACAGTCGGTGCAACTGAGGGAGCCGTGGATCGACCCCTCGAATTTCTTGGGATCGACGCTGATCGGAACTGCTTTACCGCTCACGTCCTTCGTCATCGTCGGATCCTGATGGCATCCGAGGCAGTCAGCGTTGGAAAGAGTCTGTGCGCTGGCAACGGTACCAACAAGGAACAGCACGCAGAGTGCTGCGACGATGGCAGTGATGATGCGCGTTGAATTTCGCATGGACGCTGGATCCCCTTCAGGGGGAACGGTAAGCCGCGTAGCGGCTGTCACTGGATGCCCGCGGTCACGTCTGAAGGGTGGCCGCGTACGCGCACGCCTTGTGACCCGAGTCACTCGAGGCGTCAGACGCGAAAAAGGAGGCGACCGCGGAGGGTCGCCTCCTCGCGTGAGCGGTGGCTAACTATTTCTTGAAGCTACGGATGTGCTTCACGAGCGACGCGAGCTCGTCGTTCGTCAGTTTGCCTTTGAAGGCAGGCATCTTTCCCTTGCCGTCCTCGATGATCTTGGTCAGCTGTGCATCCGTGGCGCTCTGCACTTCCGCAGCATGGAAATCGCGGATCTTGAGATTCTTGCCAACGGCCGTCTGGCCGGTGCCGTCGACGCCGTGGCAAGCGGCGCACTTGGTCTTGAACAACGCCGGGCCATCGACAGCGGAAAATACCGGAACCGCCGCGAGAACCAGGAGAAGACCGAGGGAAACTCCGAGACTATTGCGCATACTCTCTCCTTATTGATCGGCGTCCGGGACCGTCGCCGTGTGATTACCGTCGCGAACTCTACGGACCAGGCGCCGGGAGCCGGATGACTCATCGTACACGTCGGCGTGACCAGCATCACACGGCGTTAGACCGCAGACGGCAGACCGCAGACCGCAGTGGGCTTTTCGCGGTCTGCACAGCCAATCTCACCTCGACTCGACGACCGATGCCGCAGTCTGTCGTCTGCGGTCTGCGGTCCGCCCTATGTCAGACTTCCCAATCGTGCCCGCACGGAAACTCCCGCCCGGCAATCGACCGCTGAAAACCCTCGAACGCGTCCTGTCGAAGGCGGGGGTCGGCTCCCGTACCGAAGCGCGCCGATGGATCGCCGCCGGGCGCGTGAGCATCAACGGCCGGCCCGTAATCGATCCTGACTGCTGGGTCGATCTCGAAGACGACCGGGTGGCCTTCGACGGCAAACCGCTCCAACAGAAGGAGCGGATCTACGTTCTTCTCCACAAGCCGCAGGGATACCTCACCACCTACCGCGACCCCAAGCGGCGGCCGACGGTCTACGCGCTTCTCCCCGACCGCGACCGCTACCTCTTCCCCGTCGGACGGCTCGACCTCGACACGAGTGGGCTGCTGATCATGACGAACGACCCGGATTTCACGGAGCGGCTCAGCAATCCCGACTACCACGTCGCGAAGACGTACCACGTGAAAGCCTCGACGCACCTCAGCGACGAGCAACTCGAGGCGCTCCGCAAAGGAATCGAGTTGAGCGATGGACCGACGCGTCCGGCGATCGTGAAGCGAGTGCGCGAATCGGGTGATCAGAGCAGCTTCGAGATCACCATCACCGAGGGTCGCAACCGCCAGGTCCGTCGCATGGTCGAGGCCCTCGGGAGCAAGGTCGTCAACCTCGTCAGAATCGCCATCGGACCCGTCCAGATCGGCGATCTCCCGATCGGTGG
>JADGOA010000303.1 GCA_017883215.1 Thermoanaerobaculia bacterium
ACAGCCTCTCAGGATGATGGGCCTCGCAACCTCGTGGCCCGGCAACCTTGCAACCTCGTAACCTCGTAACCCGGCAAGTCACCGCCCCTCGTGCCGCACACCACCGTCATACGCAACGTCGCGGTATAAGTCCGCTGGCTGGGAGGTGCGGTATGAAACGAGGCTTGAAGTTCGCGTTCGGAGCAGTGGCCGCAGCGGCGGCGGCCGCCGCCGCGTACACCTGGCTCGTCCGTCCGTGGCATCTGCGCTGGGGCTCCACTCGGGAGGAGCTGGATCGGGCGATGCCGCTCGACGACGTCATCGTGAAGCCGAATTACGTGACGACCCGGGCCGTCACCATCAATGCCCCCGCAGCGAGAGTCTGGCCATGGCTCGTGCAGATGGGCGAGCTCCCGCGCGCCGGCTTCTACACCTATGCGTGGATCGAGCGCCTCATGGGCATGGACGTGGAAAACACGTCGGAGATCCTGGCCCACCTCCAGGAGTTGAGGCCCGGCGATCGCATCGACCGCAACGGAAACCTGGTAGTGAAAGCCATCGAGCCGCCGCAGTATCTCGTTCTCGGCCCTCCCATCGGAGTGCCGACCGGCAATGCCACCTGGGCGATCGAGCTCGTGCCGAAGGACGACAACACCACGCGCCTGATCTCGCGCGTCCGGGCCCGGATCTCGCCGAACGCTCGCGGTGCATTCTGGGTCGCTCTCCTCGATCCCGGCCAGTTCGTGATGGAACGCAAGTGGCTCCTGGGCGTCAAGGCCCGCGCCGAACAGTTCGACGCCGAGGAGAGCAGGCATGACGCCAACCTCCTGGATGAACTGGTGACACCCGTAGCCGAGAAGATCGAGCCGTCGGCCGAGCAACCCCATGAGGAGGAGAAGGTCGAGAGCCTCGATGTCGAACCGATCGGTGTGTGAGTACCCCAGCGTTTAGCGTGTAGCGGGTAGGGGTCACCCCCCTGCACGCTACACGCTCGCTCTCGCCAGCCCCCCGCCACCAGCCAGCTTCTTCGCCCAGCTGTCCTTGAGCGTCACGGTTCGGTTGAAGATCGGCTGGCCGGGTTTGGATTCGGGATCCACCAAGAAGTAGCCGAGGCGCTCGAACTGGTAGTGAGAGAAGGGCGCTGCACTGCGAACGCTCGGTTCGAGCTTCCCGTCGGGGACGATCTCGAGGGAGTCCGGGTTCAGGTGCTCGAGAAAGTCGCCGCCTTCCTCAGGATTCTCTGCGTTGAAGAGACGGTCGTACAGCCGTACCTCGCAATCGACCGCATGCTCCGCGGAAACCCAGTGCAGCGTCGCTTTCGGGCGCCGCCCGTCGGGAGCATCGCCCCCGCGCGTGGCCGGGTCGTACGTGGCCCGAATCTCCACGACGTTCCCGGCGGCGTCCTTCACCACCGACGAGCAGGTGATGAAGTACGCGGAGCGCAGCCGCACTTCGCGTCCCGGCGCCAGGCGGAAGAACTTCTTCGGCGGTTCTTCCATGAAATCGTCGCGCTCGATGTAGAGCACGCGCGAGAACGGCACCTTGCGTGAACCGGCTGAGGCGTCCTCCGGGTTGTTCGGCGTTTCGAGCTCTTCGCTCTGCCCTTCCGGATAGTTCTCGATGACCACGCGGAGCGGACGGAGCACGCCCATCACGCGCGGCGCCACCTTGTTGAGGTCCTCGCGGACGCAGAACTCGAGCAGACCGACGTCGATGACGTTCTCGCGTTTCGCCACACCGACCCGCTCGGCGAAATTGCGGATCGCCGCCGGCGTGAAGCCGCGCCGCCGCAGGCCGGCGATCGTCGGCATGCGCGGATCGTCCCATCCGGCGACGTATCGCTCCTCGACGAGGCGGAGCAGCTTCCGTTTGGACATCACCGTGTAGTTCAGGTTCAGCCGCGCGAATTCGATCTGCCGCGGCCGCGCCGGGACGCGCACCGTCTCGACCAGCCAGTCGTACAGCGGCCGGTGGTCTTCGAACTCCAGCGTGCAGAGCGAGTGCGTGATCTGCTCGATCGCGTCCGACAACGGGTGCGCGTAGTCGTACATCGGGTAGATGTCCCACTTGTCGCCCGTGCGGTGATGGTCCTCGTGGCGGATGCGGTAGAGGACCGGATCGCGCATGTTGATGTTGGGCGACTGCATGTCGATCTTTGCACGCAGCACGTGGGTGCCATCCGAAAACTCCCCGGCGCGCATCCGGCGGAACAGATCGAGGTTCTCATCGGCCGAACGGCTTCGACAGGCCGACTCCTTCCCCGGCTCGGTGAGCGTGCCGCGCATGTCGCGGATCTCCTCGGCCGTCGAGCTGTCGACGTAGGCCTTTCCGTCGCGGATCAGCTCCTCGCCCCACTGATAGAGCTGCTCGAAGTAGTCGGAAGCGTGGAAGAGATGGTCCCAGCTGAAGCCCAGCCAGGTCACGTCCCGCTTGATGGCCTCGGCGTATTCCGACTCCTCTTTGGTGGGATTCGTGTCGTCGAAGCGCAGGTGACAGCGGCCGCCGTATTCGCTGGCGATCCCGAAATTCAGGCAGATCGACTTGGCGTGGCCGATGTGGAGGTATCCGTTGGGCTCGGGCGGAAAGCGGGTGACGACGGTGTTGTGCTTGCCGCTGCGCAGGTCGTCCTCCACGATCTCGCGGATGAAGTCGAGGTTGCGAGGTGGTGCTTCGCTGGTCATGTCACGCTCCGGAAAGACGGCCCCGGTGTCGCAGGGGCAGCAACCCTATACATCGCAGCGACGAGCGTCAATTCCCGGTCGGATTCGGCGTCGCCCGTTTCCTCCTTCTCCTTCGCGGAAATCCCGGAAGGCCATCGGCAAACCTCTGGGAGCGCTTCGTCTACGGTGCACCGATTCTCGCGATCATCGGCATCATTCGTCGGTGTCGCTGCTTCGTGTGCCCCACATCATCCCCTGTGCAGTGCGAGGGTGATAATCATGAAATAGAGCGACCAGCCGACGTCCAACGTTTTGGCATTCGGCGGAGACGATCTTGAAAACCGCGCTCATCATCATCGGTATCATCGCCGTGCTCTGGCTTCTCGACCGTGGTGCGCTCGCGATGGAACGACGTGGCTGGATCTACTGGCGAAAGCGCAAAGCCTCGCCCGGAACGCGAGCGGCGGCCTTCCTCGAGATGCAGTCACTGCTCGAGCCCGGCCGGAATCACGTCATCGAAGCGCAGTCCGAGCACGAAGAGAAGAAGAGCGACGCTGCCGGGCCGCCGAGTAGCGAGCAGCAAGCAGCGAGTGATGAACAGTCGACCACCTCCGGCGCGGCCGGAGGTGGTCTCGGATAGCGCTTCAGTCGTTGTGCTGCTCGATGGTCGCGGGCACCGGCTGCTCGACCGTCGGCGGCGAGCTGCCGAGCTCGTGGACCAGGCGCCCACCCTGATGCGCCGTGTTCGCGAGAAGCAAGGCAGCTCCCCCATACGCGAGCGTGAAAACCAGCGGGACGATGGACGTCGACAGCCGCGTCGCATCGCGATGCAGAGCTTTCGGCATGAGGAGAATCGCGGCGAACAGAAGCGTGGCGGCGGTGAAGACCACCCGCACCTTCTCGGCGAGGCTCTCGTGACGCTCGAGGACGGCCGAGACGTCCGGGTTGCGAGTGACGAGGTCCGCCGTCGCCTCACCGGTGGCGACGGCGAACCACGCACCCGTCGTCCCGAGCACCATCAGCAGCAAGGCGGCGATCATGTACGGCCGACTCCGCTTTGGCGGGACGAGGGCTCCGAGCACGATGAACAGCGGCGCCGTCAGGAGCAGGGCGATCGGGAAATGGACAACCAGCGGATGCAGCTCTTCCCACGGCGGGATCAGTGGAATGGCAATCATGGCCGTCGACCTCGGCTGGTCAGCTCACCGCAACGTATTTGTCTTTCGGGTTGAGGCAGCCTGGGCACTTCTCGAAATCGAGCTTCGTGGTCGTGTATCCACAGACGGTGCAGACATACATCGTGGCAGCCTGTTTCATCGACTCCTGATTGGCGGCTGCGTTCATGTAAAGCTTGGCGTGCTCCCCTTCAGCGGTGAGCGCATAGTTGAAGGTCCGGACCGCGGCATTGTTCTTATCCGCGCGCGCAACCTTCAGAAATTCCGGATACATCGTGTCGCGCTCGTAAGTCTCTCCTTTGATCGCGTCCTGGATATTCTCCTTCGTTGTCTTAACGGGAGGTGTGGCGATGGTCATCTTGGGTGTGGCGCCGAGCTTCTTGATGACGACGGCGTGATTCGCGGCGTGGATCTCTTCCGCTTTGGCGGCAGCGCGGAAGAGGCTTGCCACTCCGGCGTACCCCTCATCCTGCGCTTTGGCGGCATACGCGACGTATTTTGCGTGCGCGTTGCTCTCTCCGTTGTAGGCGGTCTGCAGGTTCTGGAGCGTTGTTCCGGCGAATGCAGCCGAAGCGCCGACAACGGCAATGATGGCAACGATGAAAACGACTCTGTTCCTCACGGCGTCTCCTTTTCTCGATGATTGTTGTCGTCCGCAGCGAGTGCCCGCGGACAGGGAGCTGCGGTGGCGTGCGTCAGGAAGCGCCACCACTGGCACAACCTAGCTCACCATCG
>JADGOA010000304.1 GCA_017883215.1 Thermoanaerobaculia bacterium
GCCTTGCCAAAGTCGCTGGTCGAGACCTTCGTGGCGCCTTCCATCTGGCGCTCCAGATCATACGTGACCTTCTTCTGCTTGATGGTCGCGGCGATGGCCTGCTCGATCGCGTCGGCAGCCTCCAACCACTTCATGTGGCGGAGCATCATCTGGAGGTCGGAGGTCGGAGGCGAGAATGGCTGGTCCGCGCGAATCTGCCGACCCCCGACCCCCGACCACCGACCCCAAAAATCACCGCAGCCGGAAATTGACGGTGACCGTGTAATACACGTCGATCGGCTCGCCGCGGTACGTCGCCGGACGGAAGCGCCACTGCCGGACGGCATCGCGCGCCGCCTCGCCGAGGCCGTAGGGGAGGTCGCGGATGATCTCGACGTTGTCGATGCGACCATCCCGCCGCACCACACCGCGGATGACCACCGCGCCGCTCGCACCTGCCATGCGTCCCGCTGTCGGGTAACGCGGCACGACGCGGTCGATCTCCTCGGGCTGGGTTCCGCCGGGCGGTACGGCCGCATAGATGCCGGTCCGATCGGCGAGCGCGGGAACGGGCTCGGGCTCGGGTCGCGGTTCCGGCAGCTCACCTGCAGCAGGCGTCTCCGGCTGTGGCGGCGGTGCGGCCGAGGCCGTGGTCTCCGTCGCCGGTGTGGAAGAGGTTCCGGTCGTGGTGGCCACGTCGAGCTGTGGCGCGCCGGTGGCGGTGACATCGATGGCGTCGATGTCGGCATAGGCGACTTCGCCGTTGAAATCGACAGCGTAGAAATCGTGGTCGCGTGTGAAGACCTTCACGCTGGAACCTTCGGAGAGCTCGCCGACGATCGGATAGAAAATGCCGGGGCCGGCGTAAAGCGAAGTGCGATTTGCTGCCGTTCCGTTGAGCGCCGGCAGCGTCCGGATCGCAGCGACCCGGGCGATGCGCCGTTCACGTTCCGTGGTCCGCTCGAGCAGCGCACGCTCCGCCCAGCCCGTGAGTCCGTCCGGATCCTGCACACGCGCCCACTCCTGACGCTCCTCGAGCATGACGAGTTTCTCGCCGGCTGTCGCCGTGACGACCACGGCTGCTTTGGCGTTTGGTTCGGTCCGCAGGCGGATCCGTGGAGGGACGACCGTGAGTGTCTCGCTCTGCGCCGATAGTGCGGCCTGGCGGTGCCCCGACGAGAAGATCAGCAGACCGACGAGAGCGAAGAACACCAGCCCGAGAAAGACGACGACCACGATGCCCGCGGTGTGGCGCTTCGGCTGCGCGGCCGCCGGCCTGGGTTGATTCCTGTCGTTCGCCATTCCTCGACGCTCGTCTCCGGGAAGCGGCGTTACCGCTTCCGATCCTTCATCAGGGTGTACATGATCGCCTTCTGGATGTGCAGGCGATTCTCCGCCTCGTCGAAGATCACCGACTGTTCGGAGTCGATCACCTCGGAAGCCACCTCTTCGCCCCGATGCGCGGGGAGGCAGTGCATGAAGATGGCCTCGCGGCTGGCGAGCGACATCACGCGCTTATCGACGATCCAGCCCGAGAAGTCGCGGCGGCGCTTGTCTGCTTCTCCTTCCTGACCCATGGAAGCCCAGACGTCGGTCTCCACGATGTCAGCATCCTTCACCGCTTCATCGATGGATCTCGTCACGATGACCTTCGTACCGGCGGCATCGGCATCCGCCTGCGCTTCCCCGACCACCGTGGGCTCGGGCGCGTACGCCCCCGGCGTAGCCACGGCAATGGTCATGCCGACCTTCGATGCGCCGAACATCAGCGAATGGGCCATGTTGTTGCCATCGCCGATATAGGCGATCCGGCGGCCTTTGAGGCTGCCGAATTTCTCCCACGCCGTGAAGTAGTCCGTCATGGCCTGGCAGGGATGCGACAGGTCCGTCAGTCCGTTGATGACCGGGACGGTCGCGAAGTCGGCCAGATCGGTGACCGTCTTGTGAGCGAACGTGCGGGCCATGATTCCGTCCACATAGCGCGACAGCACGCGCGCGGTGTCGACGATCGGCTCGCCTCGACCCAGCTGGATGTCGCGCGCCGAGAGGAACAGCGCGTGGCCGCCCAACTGGTACATCCCCACCTCGAACGACACGCGCGTCCGCGTCGACGACTTCTCGAAGATCATCGCCAGCGTCTGACCTTTCAACGCCTCGCGATACTTCTGGGGGCTGGCCTTCATGTCTTTGGCGAGCTCGAAGAGCTGCATCACTTCGGTCGCGCTGTAGTCGTGAATCTCGATGAAATCTTTGTGTTGCACGTGAGCCTCATTTCAATTGTGTTCTTGGTCGGTCCGGAATCCCCGAGGACAGACGACTCGGTCAACCGGCCTGATCGGTGATCGAGGTGACGAGCTCATACTGTTCATCGGACCGTTTGACGCGGCGTTCGGCCGCCAGTTTCTCCAGGTGTGCTTTCACCTGGAATTCGGCCGCCGCGCGCAGCTCTCGGCTCAAGTCAGGATAGATCAAAGCGCGAAGGTCCGCGATCGTCTTTCGACCCGAACGAAGCGCATTGAGCACCTGCTGCTCGCGCTCGAGTCGGTGAGCGATGTACTCGTCGAGCAGAGCGACAGCGTCTTCGCGAACCGGACCATGCGCAGGAAAGATCCGCCGCGGATTCAACGCGCGCAGGCGCCGGAGCGATTCGACGTAATCACGCATGTTGCCGTCCGGCGGGAAAATCGTGGTCGTCCCGGCGCCGAGGACCGTGTCGCCGGTGAAGAGATCGCCGTCGGAAGAGAAATAGCAGACGTGCTCGTAGGTGTGTCCCGGAGTCGGGATGACTTCGATCGACTGACCGTCGACGTCGATGAGCTCCCCTCCGTCGACGCGCTGGTCGACTGCGCCGAACACGCCCGGCGGCGCGATGATGCGCGCCCCGGTCGCTGATTTCAGCGGCACAGCCGCCGGCGCGTGATCCGCGTGCCGGTGCGTGATCAGAATCGTACGCAGCCGCGGCATCGCCGCTCGGATGGCTTCGACGTGAGAATCGATTGCCGGCCCGGGATCGATCACCGCCGTTTCGCCAAGCATGTACGTCCGCGTCCCGTCGAGCGTGAACGGGCCGGGATTCGGAGCGGTAATGCTGCGGATGATCACGGCAGGACGATCTTCCTCCGCCCCTTTTCGACGACGATCACCGGTTGCATGGCGGGAATTTGCGCTGCTTCGCGGGGCGCAAGCAGCTCGGTGATGGAGGCGAATCCCAGAAGCGCCTCGAGGTTCTTGAAGGTCGGGAAGACGATCTCGAACTCCCACGCTGCGTGACGCGCCAGAGCGTCGGCCGGCGAAATCCACGCCACTTCGACCGCCTCGCTGTTCTCCGGGGTAGCGACCGCATCTTCCGAAGCGCGTGCCAGGAAAAAGTACGTGTCGAACCTCTTTGGCATGCCGACCGGCGTGATCCAGTGCGACGTCCAGACAAGCTGGTAGAAATCGACGGGCGCGGCGGCCAGCAGATCGCGAAAGCTCATCTCGCCGGCAAGGAGCCGGCGGCGCTTCTGCTCCGCGTGATAGAGGGGCGCGCCCAGCCAGAGGCCGGCCTCTTCGAAGAGCTCACGCACCGCAGCGACGCGCCTCGCGCCGAGAAGGGTGTCACTCCCGTGCTCGCGGGCGATCTCGTGGTCCAGATCGTCGACTGCCCCGCCGGGGAAGACCCACGCGTTCGGCGCGAACGAAGCGCGCTCGTGACGCCGGATCATCAGCACCTCGAACCGGGCCTGCGAGACCCCCTCATCCGGCCTTCGGCCACCTTCATCGACGCGACCAGGCCGGACGACGATCACGCTCGCGGCCAGCCGCGCTTCGACAGCGGCTGTTTTCCCTACTCCCCCGGGGAGCTCGTCGTATCGAAGGTGCGTCATGCCCGGGATCGTGTCAGCGTTTCGACTGCCAGCCGACCCATTCCTCTCCGCCCGGTCCGCGTTCCTTCTTCCAGATCGGGACCGTTTGTTTGACCCGGTCGATGATCGTGCGGCACGCGGCAAAGGCCTCGCCGCGGTGCGGTGCGGCGCAGACGATGGCGATGGAAGTGTCTCCGACAACGAGCTCGCCGAGGCGGTGGACGACCGCGATCGCGGTGTCGGGATATTCGTGCTCGACTTCGCGAACGATCGCCTCCATCTCCTTCTCGGCCATCGGTCGATAGGCGTCGTAGAAGATCGATTCGACGGCGTGTCCCTCGTGATGATTGCGAACCACCCCTTCGAAGAGAACGTACGCCCCGTCGCTCGCCCGCATGACGCGGCGGATGAGCGCTGGCGCATCGATCGCTTCGTCCGTGAGGTAGCTCATCCGCCCGCCACCGGTGGGATGAAAGCGAGCTCGTCGCCGTCGCGCAGGAGCGAGTCGGGCGTGGCGTAGGACTCGTTGATGGCGATCAGCGGGGGCTGCGTGTAGTCGGCGAGCTTCGCGTATTGCGTTCGCAGCGTCTGCCACACGTCCGCGGCGCGGGCGCCTTCGGGAAGATCGAGACTCGACTCCGGAGTGCCGGTGATGTCGCGGAGCACGGCGAAGTAGAGGAGGCGGATTTTCATTT
>JADGOA010000305.1 GCA_017883215.1 Thermoanaerobaculia bacterium
CAGTCAGCAGCTCGCGCAGCGAGACGACGTGGACTAGTTCCTGAGTCGTGGGGTCAACGATGTAGATCGCGTACACTGTCTCCTTACGGCCACCTACTTCTCTGATCAGCCGCAGCGCCTGATCAACGCCCCAGTCCGATGGAACGCTGACGAATTCGGTGGTCATGATTCCGCCGGCTGTCTCGGGCGGATACTGAAGGAGCTTCTGAAGGGAGGCGCGAGTCGGCTCGCTCACAGTCGCCAGCAGGCGCGGTCGCTGCTCGGAAGGAACTTCCCGGAACAGGTCCGCCTGCTGGTCGGCGGACATTGCCTCGATGAGGGGTCCGACCTTGCGCGGCTCGATCAGCTGGATGATCGCGCAGCGATGACGAGTCAGCTCCGGCTCGTCGAACACCTGGACGGCGAGCTCGAAGGGCAGCGACGCCATCACCTTCGCGGCAGCTTCCGGCGGCAGCTCGCGCAGAGCCTCGGCGATGTCGGGAGCGTGGAGCTCACCGAGCGCTTCCCGCAGCTCCTCCGGATCGGTGTGAACCAGATAGAGGAGCTGCGCAATCGTGTGTGCGGGAATCTCAATCATTTGGAGTGATCAGCAGAGTTTGATCGAAGTATTCAGCAGTAGATTGACGAATCGGCGTATCTAATGGAACCGGACCGGTTCGTCTTCAACCGCGGGAGCCAAATGACGAAGAACTTGCTTGGGACGTCTTTGCTGCTCGGGCCATCGCTCGCTCACCCCGCGCATGCGCAAGCGGGGTACAGAAATCTCGATGCAGGTTTCCCCGTGCGCGTCGAAGACGCGACCGTCACCGAGCGCTACGCGTTCGATCTCGACCTAACGAGCGTCGAAGAGTGGAAATCGATGGCCGAGTCGATGGGCGCCGCCAACATGGGCGGCCCGGCACCGGTTACAGCAGGAAACGAGCGTTGAACGTTATGCCCGCCGCACCGCGCTGAAAACGCCCACGATGGCTAGCAGCAGGCCAGAAGCGACCACGATGGCGGCTCCGGTCGGCAGATCCATTCGATACGATGCCCACAATCCGAGCAGGCTCGCAGCGGCAGCTATGCCCCACCCAATCGCCAGGCGCTTCATCCATTCCTGGGCCAGCATCGTCCCGCAAACTGCCGGCACAATCAAATACGCAAATGTCAGCAGCACGCCGGCAAGGCGCACGAAGCTCACGACTACGAGGGCGAACGCCGCATAAAACAGAAAGTCCCACAGACGCACGCGAATGCCGTCCGCGAACGCCTTTTCCGGGTCGGATGAGATGAGGACAAACCGTTTGTGGTAGGCCGCGTAGAAGGCGCCCAGCGCTGCAAATACCAATAGTCGCTGGCCGATTTCCCCTTTCGTCACATTCAGAATGTCACCCGTCAGCAGGTTCTCTAGTTCCTCCTTCCCACCCGCGACTCGGCTCAGTAGCAGAATCACTCCCGCCGCCGCTACTACGAACGTGATACCGATGATCGCTTCCTGTGGTACTTCGCCTCTCCTGGTGCTGCGCGACCAGCTGAAGAACGCCGCCCCGATGAACGTTACGCCGAGCGAAATCCAGAATGTGATGCGGTCATCGAAGTGATGCCCCATCAGTAATGCCACGCACGTCCCCAGCGTCGCGACCTGCGCCAGCGCGAGGTCCACGAAAATCACTTCGCGCTTCACCACGTGGAGACCGAGGTACACCAGAAGTGGCGGAAAAAGGAGGCACGCCACGAATGGCCATCTCATGACTTCCCATACTACCTGAAGATCGGTGCTCATTTCAGCGTCCGAAACGCGCCAGCGAGGGTGTTCACGATATTGTCCATCAGGTCGAAGTAGGTCGTGGTGTTGGGGGCTGCGCCAGGCTGCTGGGGAACATCGAGAACCACCGCGCCGGTCTGCCGCGCCACCGTCTCGGCAGTCTTGCGATTCTGGAACGGCTGGACGAGGATGACTTTGGCATTGGTCGTTTTCATTTTGCCAATGACCTCGGCGAGATGCGCGGGCGAGGGCGCGATGCCGGGCTTGGCCTCGAGCTCGTCGACAATGTTCAGACCAAATCGTCCGGCAAGGTAGACGAAATCTTTGTGGTACGTCACGATCCTCGCGCCGCGAAAGGGCGCAAGCTGTTTCTGCCAGTCGGCATACTTCACGTCGAGCTTGGTGTTGAACCTCGCCAGGTTGCCGTTGTACGTCGCGGCGGATTTCGGATCGATCTGCGCGAAATGATCGGCGATGTTGCGGGCGATGATTCTTACGTTCACCGGGTCGATCAGAAAGTGCGGATTGCCAAGTGAGTGCACGTCGCCCTTCGAGCGATCGAAGCTGGTCGGAATCTCGAGCATCCTGATCCCTTCAGAAGCCACGATGCGGCCCGGCGCGCCGGCGGCGATCCTGCCGTTGCGGGAGTTCTCCAGCAACGGTGGCAGCCATCCAAGCTCCAGCTCGGCGCCGCCCTCGATGAGGGCGTCGGCGCGGTTGAGCGTCACGATGTGGCTCGGCTTCGCATCGACGAAATGCGGATCCTCGGTCGGTTTGGCCAGGGCGACGACGGTGACCTTATCTCCGCCGATCTCTCTCGCGATCGAAGCGAGATCGGGTGTCGTGGCAACGACACGGATCTGCGCCGACGACGGAAAGCCGGTCGCCGCAATCGCTATCAGCGCGAGAGAGGCCGCCTTAAAAAGATTCGTTAATCTCATTTTCTTTTTTCTACCATTGGAGTTTAGAATTTGTGTGCGGCGTGTGCGCCGAGCAGGAACTCGAACTGGAACCAGAGCGAGTGATCGGTGCCGATTCCCTTGCGATTGTCGAAATTGTATTGCATCCGGAACTTGGAGAACTCGCTTGGATACCAGGTGAAATTCGGAGACCAGCGCGTTCGGTCGCGGCGTACTTCTGACACGAACGCGCCCGGATCGCCCGATGCAAACTCGCCTCGCAGCCCGGCTACGATGCGGGGCTTTATTCCCCACAACAGCTGGGCGTACGCTCCCCGGTCCTTTAGCGTCTCGCTCGGCAATGTGACCGCCGGATCCGCGGCAGCGATGCGCTGCGCTGCGTCATACTGCCGCCACATCACCTCGCTCTGCAGCGACAAAAACGGAAAGCCCACCTGAGCAGCGGCGGGCTTCCACTTCCAGTACACATCTGCACCGTACACCTGAGTACGGGCGGAAGGTCCCGAATTGTTCGGGCCAAATGCCGCCGACGCGCCGAGTACAATCGTCTGCGTCTCGGTCAAATCGAACGAAGTGTTGATTCGCGGCACGAAGAGCAGACCCGACGGATGTTGCACGGGCCGATCGTCGATCACGCCACCGTGAATTTCCGGCGAGTCCGGCGACCGGAAACTCGACGTGGTTCCACCGGTGGCGTTGGCGACTGTCAAGAGCGCCTCCGTATAGAAGGAGGTCGGAAGGAGCCACGAGAGCCGCAGTCCTTGGCTGCGCAAGCCGTCAGGCCCGAACATTCGATTCAGGACGAGAGGCTCGTCGACGAACGCCCACGCATGCGGATGCTGGGGATTCTGGCGACCGAACTCCGCGAAGAACTGTCCGACCTTGAGCTGTAGATTGGCGGGCAGCGACGTAGTCAGTACGTACGCCTCCTCCAGCTCGACGCCGGTATCGCCATTCTTGTCGATCTTATAGACGATGTTGCTGAACCCCTTGAAGTAGGGATCGACTGCTCCGTCGAGCGTAAGCTCGACGTTGGGGATGGAGAAGCCATTCACGTGAGGATCGTGGTCGCCGACCTGGATCGCACCGACGTCGGGCTCGGTGGACCAGCCTGCGTCGGTCAATGCGACAAACCCGATGTTCATGTAGCCGCCGGTCGCCCGCGGTCCTTGCGTGGCCGCCGCAGCGGTGCCGCTCGTGTCAGCGGCTTGTGCGCCCAACTCCTTTTCCAGCTGCTTCACCAACGCGATGGAATCCGCGCGGGCGATGCTATCCGCTCGCGCAATCGAGTCCTGCTTCGCTTTGCCTGGAGTGACCTGACCCCGCGCGATAGTCGGCAGAAGAATGCCGAGCGCGCAGAGGATGAAGCGACCCCGCACTTGAAGAACCTTGTTTTGTTTGGCTTTAAGCGCGCCCGCGAACAGCGTCAGCGCGGTCGTTGACCGAGTAAAATGCATTTAACCCCCAGAGAATTGTGACTAACCACTGAACGACAGGTTCAGGATTCTCTGGGCGGCGCTCGGCAGGAGTTGGGGAGAAGCTGTGGACCGGTGACGCATGTCACGGAACAGCGGGCGAGAATGCAGCGGGAGATCGCTTCGCTCGAGTCCGGTGGCTCGGCCGGATTTACGGTTGTCTGAAACGAAAGAGCGGTGCAAGCCGCGCAGGTCGCTTCGTTGTGACCGCGGTGTAAGTCTATGCCGCTCCGCTCGGCGTGCGCAACGGCGCTGGATTCGTCGCGTGCCAGCGTGAGCGACGCGCCCGATATTCCGAGCTGACCGGCAACGGCAAGGACCGTTGCGAGCAAACGCAGGCGCCAAACCGCGGCGCCA
>JADGOA010000306.1 GCA_017883215.1 Thermoanaerobaculia bacterium
GATGGTCGAGCTCGATCTCCGCGAGAACAAGGACGTGCTCGTCCTGAGCTTCAACGGCTGGCTCTTCGAGGGCTACGAAGACGCGAAGACGGCCTTGATGGGGACGATCCTCGACGAGCTCGCCGGGCGGCGCACCCTCACGGACAAAGCGACGACTCTCCTCGGAAAGCTCCTGAAACGGATCAACTGGCTGCGGCTTCTCGGACTCGCGGCGAAGGGCGGGGTCGCGCTCGCGACGGGCGGACTCGCCGCACACAGCCTTGCCGGCGGAGCGGCCGCCGCGGCCACGGCGTTCGCCCCGGAAGCGGCGGCGAAACTCCTCAACGAGGACGCCGCGCAGGACCTCCGGCGGGGGATCCGGGAATTCCGAGCGGACTTCGAGAAGCTGCTCGCCGAGCTCGATATCAAGGCGCTGGTGGTGATGATCGACGACCTCGATCGCTGCATGCCGGACACGATCATCGAGACCCTCGAAGCGATCAAACTGTTCCTCTTCGTCCCGCGTTCAGCGTTCGTAATCGGCGCCGACGAGCGGCTCGTCAAGTACGCCGTCCGTCGCCGCTTCCCGGAGCTGCCTGGCGAGCGCGCAGAGGTGGGGCGTGACTATCTCGAGAAACTCATCCAGTTTCCTGTGCGCGTTCCGGGACTCGGACGGCCGGAGATGGAGACATATATCAACCTGCTCTTCGCGAAGAACGGCGGGCTCACGCCGGGGCAATTCGACAGCCTCCGCGCCGCCGCCATCGAGAAGAGCGAAGCCGGCGCATTGCACGAGGTGCGTTTGAATCTCGGCATCGCGCAACATGTGCTTGGGTCCGTGCCGGAGAAGCTGGCCGACAATCTCGGCCTGGCGCAGCGGATCGCCCCGCTCCTCGCGGCTGGCCTGAACGGGAATCCGCGCCAGTGCAAGCGGTTCCTGAACGCGCTCGTGATGCGCGTCGAAATGGCGAAGACCCGCAAGGTTGAACTCAAACAGCGCGTGCTCGCGAAGCTCATGCTTCTCGAATACTTCAAGCCCGAGTCGTTCAAGAAGCTCGCGGAGTTGCAGGCGGAGCAAGGCGGCAAGCCCGCGGAACTCGCCGCGGCGGAACGGCCGTCCAAGCCGTCGGGAAAAGAGCCTCCCTCTGCGAGTACGCCCCCGCCGGCGCGGTCGGGCGGCGATGCGGCACGACGCGCTCCGCCGAGGCCGGCGCCTTCGCCCGGCGAAAGCGATGACGCTCCGGAGAACGTCGAAGCGCTTCCCGTGTGGCTCGCGGACCCCTGGATCATGAACGAATGGCTCCGTCTCGAACCCGCCCTCGCGCAGGAGGACCTTCGTCCGTACTTCTTCTTCTCGAGGGACATCCTCGGATCGCTGGGCGGTTCCGTTCAGCGCATGAGCCCGCGCGCCCAGGAGATCATCGCGGACCTTCTCCAGGCGAGCGAGGCGGTGCGTCGTAACGCACTCGGCAAGGCGGGAGACCTCAGCGCCGCCGACGGCGCGGCGGTGTTCGAGGCGCTTGGCGAGCGCGCGCGCCAGGAGGACGACCTCGGAAACGCCGGCTCCGCGTTCGCGCGGCTCTGCGACTGGGTCGACGTCCGGCGGGATCTCTTCGGCCAGTTCCTCACCTTCCTCACGGGGTTGCCGGACGCGAGCCTGCCCATCTCGATCGTGCCCAAGCTCGAGAAAATGGTCGGCGGCGACGGCGACCGACGTCGGCAGGTGAAAGCCGTCTTGACGAAATGGGAACAGGGCACTTCCACCCATCTGAAGAACGCAGCGAAGGCCAGGCTGCCGAAACTCTAAACCGCCATGGGTACATCAAAATCATACGGCGGACCGAAGGACGCGAGCAGCCTGCTCCCGTCCTGGGCGCTTGGCGGTGACGCCGGCGCGCCGGGAACGAGCGCCGAAGGCGCAGGCCCGGACGGCGCCGACGCTCCGGAAGGGAACGGAACGGCCGCTGAAAGCGTGCCGGACGTCGGCGGATCCGAATCACCGCCGCCGGCAGGAGACGTCAGGACGGCGACAGAAAAGCCGTGGGTTTCGGCGAAACGGCAGCTCGGAAAGCTCGTCCAAGCCGGAGGCACGCGCCCCGCGCTGCGCGACGCAGGAAGCGCGTATGTCCGTGCTCGCGGCGGCTCATCGCGGGCATCGGCCGGCGCGAGTGCCGGTCGGCGCACGACCGCCGCCCTCGGCGGGTTCCTTTCCGGCATCGTCGCCCAAGGCGTTCGCCCGACCCTGGAGCGCCTCGGCCTCGCGACGCTCGCGGGCCGCGATGTTCAGGAAGTCTTCGCCGCGATCGCGAATGCGATCGCTCCGAGTGGAGCCTCCCTCGAAGAAGCCGTCGCCCGTCGCGCCACAACCGAAGTGCTGCAAGACCTTTATGAACGATACGGCGTGGAGGCGGACGGGATCGCCAAGCTCGACGCCATGGGCATCGACGACGTCCGGGACGGTCTTCAGTCGTCCATCGCCTCGTACGTCTACCATCGTTGGCTCGAGGAACTCGGAGCGAAGATCGAAGAGAAGTCCGTCTCCGCGACCGAGGCTGAACGGCTCGAGCGCGACATGAAGGCTTACGTCAGGGACGTCGTCCGCATCGATCTTACAAAAGTGGACGTTCTAAAAGTTGACTGGCAAGGCGACGCCGGCACGCGGCTCATGGAGGAGCTGTTCGCGCAGGCGTACGCCGTCCTGGGAGGCTCCTCCATATGAAATGGCATGTTACCCTCCGCGTCGGCCCCGACGACGACTTCGTGAGCGACGTCGGGCCAGAGACGCCGCGCCTGTCCGTGTCGCTCGATCGGAGCGGCGATCCGGGGCTCGTCCAGCAGCACGTCCTGAAAGAGATACTCGCGAAAACGGGCGGCGTTTCCCCCGCGCCGGCGGAAGACCTTCTCGCCGTCGCGATGGGCGTATATGCGGTCGACACCAGGATCCCGCGAGCGACCGCCGACGACGGCTGGACGCGGGAGATCATCCTTCAGGTGCCGGTGTTCGATACGGCGACCTGGAACGCCATGAGTCCTCTCCTTTGTCGCGCGCTCGACTTCCTTACCGGCGACTCGTGGGCATTCGAATTCCGTGAACGACGCCCGAGGCCCCTTTCCGACGAGCCCGCGAAGAAGACGCTCGTCGACGCCGCGGACGTTGAGCTCTTCTCCGGCGGGCTCGATTCGCTCGCCGGCGCGATCGATCTGCTTGAGTCGGGGCGAACCGTCGTCCTCGCGGGGCACTACGGTGCCGGCGTCACGAACTCCGTCCAACAGAACGTCCTCTCAGCGCTTCAAGCTCACTACGGCGAGCGGGTCGTAGCCTGCATGTTCCATGTCCAACCGCTGAAGGCCGCCGACGCGGAAGGCGAGCAGTCGATGCGGTCTCGCTCCCTACTCTTCCTGTCGCTCGGGGTCGCGGTCGCGACGGCCCTCGGCCAGGGCCGCACGCTCACGGTCTGCGAGAACGGCCTCATCTCGCTGAACGTTCCGCTCACGAATCCGCGCATCGGGAGTTGGAGCACGCGCACGACTCATCCGCATTTCATCGCATTGTTCCGGCAGTTGCTCGCCGGCCTCGGTTTGGACGTCGCCGTGAAGCTCCCCGCCCGTTTCGAGACGAAGGGGGAGCTGCTTTCTCGCGTTCCGAATCAAGGGCTTCTGCGGACCATCGCTCCGCTCTCGATGTCGTGCTCCCACCCGGAACAAGGGCGCTTCCGCAAGGTGACGCCCGGGAACCACTGCGGGTACTGCGTCCCCTGCATCGTGCGCCGCGCATCGACCGCGGCCGCCTCGCTCGCCGACGCGGCCTATGACGTCGACGTGCTCAGCCCCGACGCCGCGCTGACCGTCGAGACCCGGAAGGATTTGCGCGCCTTCGAGATCGCCATGCGGCGGCTCCGCGACGCCAAACCTTCGCACGCGCTCTTCGACGTCCTGAGCACCGGCCCTCTGCCGCCGGAGGACGTCGCGGAATACGCGGCCGTGTACCGTCGCGGGATGGAGGAAGTCGCCCGATTCCTAACCCCGGGCAATTGACCATGCCCGAACCATCCGAACCCATGGCACTTCCACCGTTCGAATTCGTCGACGCGCACTGCCATGTCGATCTCTTTCCGAATCCCGCGGACTTGGTTGCCGAGGCCGAGGCCGAACGGGTCTTCACGATCGCGGTGACCAACGCCCCGTTCGTCTTCGACCATACGCTGGCACTCACCCTGCGGAGCTCCCTTGTGCATCCGGCCCTCGGCCTCCATCCGGAGCTCGTCGGTTCGCGCGGCCACGAGGTCACGAGCCTCTGCGAACGTCTCAAGGACGTGCGCTTCGTCGGAGAGGTCGGCCTCGACTACACGACGAGTGATCGCGCATTGCGCGCCGAACAGCGACGAGTCTTCGATCGGGTCCTCGAATCCTGCGCGCGCGCCGGCGGCAAGGTGCTCACCGTTCACTCGCGACGCGCGGCGAGCGATGTGGTCTCCGCGATCGGACGGACCT
>JADGOA010000307.1 GCA_017883215.1 Thermoanaerobaculia bacterium
CGACTGCAGGTTGCCGATCAGCTGGTTCTTTTCACGATCGAGGCGCGCCACGTCGGTCTCGAGGTGATGCGTGCGGCCGCGCTGCTCGACGCTGTCGCTCTGTGTGGCCAGCAACCGCTGCTTCTGCCGCTCGAAGGCATTGGCGAAGACGTTCGGATCTGCGAGGGCGGCGTGCTTTTTCCAGATCTTCAGTTTCGCCTGACGGAAAGCGGCCGACCCTTCGGGCGAGGCGAGGACGACGGAACCGCCTGCTTCGACGTGCCGGATCTCGCAGGTGATCTGCGGAATACGGACGAAGTCGCCGCGACGCGAGAGGCGGATCAGAAAGTCCCAATCCTCGAACAGGTCGAACTCGGTATCGAAACCACCGAGGGAGAGGAAATCGTCGCGCCGCACGAGGAGCGTCGGCAGAGGGATGAAGTTGTCGACGAGCAACAGATCGCGATCGAAATCCTGAGCGAAGAGGCGGAGACGAGATCGGGTCTCCAGCGCCCCCGACTGGCCGGTTCCGACGAACGCCGAGACCGCGTCGGTGTACCACGCCGCAGGTTGTGAGCCGCTGGCGGCTCGGCTCAGGACTGCGAGGTGGTCGGGATAGAAGAGGTCGTCGTCATCGAGAAACGAGATGTATTCGTTCCGGGCAGCCTCGATGCCGGTGTTCATCGCTGCCGAACGGCCACGCGAAGCGTCATGGTTGATCAGCGTTGTTCCGGCGGGGACGTTCGGCGGCGTACCGCCGTCGTTCACGACCACGACTTCGGCCGGATAGCCTGTGGCCCGGATGGACTGGAGCGCTTCGGCCAGCAGGGCGGGGCGGTTTTTCGTCCGAACCACCACGCTGATCGGGAGCAGTTGCTCCTCGACGGTGATGGCGCCGCGGGCATCGCCCATGGCGTGGCGCAGCTGTCCGACTGCCGTCGTGTGCAGCTTGGGAAGCTCGATGGTGTAGTACGCCTCGGCGAACTGCGTGCCTTCCGGCAGGGTCAAGGCGCGGTAGGTATTGAGCCCTCGAGCGAGGGTCGCGTAGTCGCGGATGGCCAGTTGCGAGGCATGCGCGGCGATGGCGCTCCACTTGGCTTCCGCCACACCGGTGATGTCCACGAGCGCGTTTGGCCGCAGCGGCTGGCCGATCTCGTAGAACGCCACACGCGCCATGGCCAGGTCGGCGAAGAGCGTCGGATCGCTCTCGATGAGCTGGCAGAACGCCGTCGCCAGGGCGAAGTGGTCGGGATGAATCTCGACGAGACTGGGCATGACCACCAGATCGGGCCTGAAGTCTTTGAGCGTTTCGGCAAGCCGTGTACGCAGAACGGGGGTGTGCTCGGCGAGCTGGCGGTCCGGAAGCCTCAGGAAGTCGACGGGCGCGCCGCCGAGGATCTCCAGCCCGCGGAGCGTCTCGTTTTCGCGCAACGCGCGATAGGCGTCACGGTCCGTCGTGGTGGTGGCCTCGGAACCGTCGGTGGCGACGAGGACGCGCACTGCCCGCTGCTCCCGCAGATGCAGCGCCAGCAGGCCGCCGCATCCGATCGCTTCGTCGTCCGGGTGAGGAGCCAGCACGAGAAGTCGCTCGCCGCGCAAATTGGACGGTTCGAACGGGATGGCTTCCGCCTCTGTCATACGCGGCCGGATTATAGGAGCGTTGCCACTCCGCTCGACTTCATAGATCATTGCAGCGGTTTCCACAGTGAGCAGCCGCGATCAGTCTTCCCCCTCAGCTGGTGGCAACGACCGGCACATCAGCGACATCGTTCAGCTGATTCAAGAGCTGACGAATCGCGGCGTGCGCGCCGACAGCCGTGCTGCGCTCTTCGATGGCGCCTTTGCTGCGCTGTTCGAGTGCGTCACGTTCGACCTCGCGGTGGCGGTGATGGTGGAGCAGAATCTCGACCTCTACATTTCTACGCGCGCCGGCGGTGAAGCGTTGGTGGACGAGGGTCTGATCGGCCGTATCCGCACGACGCTCCAGACGCTGATCCCGGCCTCTTTCACCGCCACTGACGTGGTGGTGATCTCCGAGCGGCATGATCTTCCCGAGTCCGAGGGAGCAGGGGTGCTGGCGGAGGAAGAGCATTCAGTGCTCGCAGTCGACGGCCGCCAATCGGGTCTCCTGCTGATCTATCGTCACGCACCCCCCTTCACAGGCTATCAGAGAGAGATCCTGGAGATCTTCTCTGCGCAGATCGCGCTGCTGATGGCCAACATGAACGCCCGCGAGAAGATCCTCAACCTGGCTGACACCGATTACCTGACGGGCATCTGGAACAAGCGCTCCTTGCGGCGGCAGCTGCTCCAGGAGACCGAGCGCGCTGTCAGTCTGAAGGTGCCGCTGTCGGTGCTGGTGCTGGACATCGATGATTTCAAACAGATCAACGACACCCTCGGGCACACGATCGGCGATGTCGTGCTCTCGGAGTTTTGCGGCGCAGTCCGCGAGAGCCTGCGGCCTCCCGATTTCTTTGCGCGGTTCGGAGGCGACGAGTTCGTGGTGCTTCTCCCGCATACGAATCTGGCTCGGGCCATCGCCGTCGCGGAGCGGATCATCGAGAAGGTGCGCGGCCTGACGATCACGACTGACGAGGAAACGGCCGTGGCCTGCTCGGTTTCGATCGGGGTGGCTGAGCTCAAGAGGGAGGATGTCGCGGCGAACGACGTGCTGCGGCGTGCCGACGAGCGGTTGTACATCGCCAAGCGGCGCGGCAAGAATCGCGTGGTCTCCGCCGACGTGCGCGACGAAGAGCGATAAACTCGCTCGTCATGAACCGCTACGTCATTGCCAACTGGAAGATGAACGTTCCGCCGGAGGGGATCGGCGGATACATGGATGTCCTGGAGAATGCCCCGGCCGGCGACGCGCAGGTGGTGGTGGCGCCACCGTTCCTCTACATCCCGGAGCTCGTGAAGAAGGCGCGCAGGATCGCCGTCGGCGCGCAGAACTGCGGCGACCGGAAGTCGGGCGCGTTCACGGGCGAAGTCTCCGCGGCCATGCTCCGCGATGCCGGGGCCTGGTTCGCCATCGTCGGACACTCGGAACGGCGTGGCGTCTACGGCGAGGGCGACGAGCTCGTCGGCCGGCGCATGGCCCTGGCCGTCGAGAACGGACTGACGGCAGTCCTCTGCATCGGAGAAGATCTGAGCGTCAGGGATGCCGGGCTGCCGCGGGTGACGGAACATTTGTCGAGTCAGGTCCGCGCCGTCGCCCAGGCCGCCGATGCGCGGCCCGGCGGCGTGGTCATCGCCTACGAGCCGGTGTGGGCGATCGGAACGGGGCGGAACGCCAGCGGCGCGATGGTCGCCGAAACGGTGGCCCAGATCCGCAGCGCGGTCACGCAGTTCTGGCCGGCATCGCGCGCCACCACTCCAATTCTCTACGGCGGGAGCGTCACGCCGGACAACGTCGGCGACCTGGTCGCGAACGGCAATATCGACGGCTTCCTGGTGGGAGGGGCCAGTCTCGATTCGCGAAAGTTTCTGGCGATCTACGACGGGCTGGTAGGGCGTAAGTGATCGGTGGTCAGTGATCAGTGATCAGGAGTCCGTCGCCAGCGGATCGCTCCTGCAGGTCGGCGGCGCGAGGGCGGCCGCGGGGAGCAACCGATCGCTGATCACCGCCTGCTGATCACTTCTTCGGGCGTGCTTGACTTCGCCCGGGCGTCGGGGAAGAATTCCGCGGCTCAGTGGGTTAGCAGCAGGGCACCGGAGATTTCATGATCGTCATTCTCGTCGTACTTCACGTCGTCATCAGCATCTTCCTGATTCTCGTCGTCCTCGTTCAGCAGGGGAAAGGCGCGGATCTCGCCGGTGCCTTCGGTGGCGGCGGATCGCAGACAGCCTTCGGCTCGCGCGGCGCGACCACGCTCCTGCACAAACTGACCACGACGTTCTTCATCCTCTTCGTGCTCACGTCGATTTCCCTCGCCATCATGCAGGCGCACCCGCGGTCCTCGATCATGGGCAACACGCCCGCTGCGCCGGCAAAGAAGTAGCGCCCCCCGGTCTGTTTCTTTGAAGCCAGCCCAAGTGGCGGAATTGGTAGACGCGCACGTTTGAGGGGCGTGTGGAGAAATCCGTGCCGGTTCGAGTCCGGCCTTGGGCACCATTCAAAAGCCTGGCGAATTCGCCGGGCTTTTTTAGTCCTGAGTCCTGAGTGCTGAGTCCTGAGTGGGCTCAGGCATGGGGCATGAGGCATGAACATGGCGCAAGACGCAGGAGGCGTAAGTGTCGGGATCTTCCTCGTCCGGTGCCGCGGCCCATCCCGTTAGAACTCCCTTTCAGGACTCAGGACTCAGGACTCAGGACTCAGGACTCAGGTCCGGTCGGCGATTCTGCGGTCGTACTCCCCGGCGCGGTCGAGGAACGACTCGATGGAACGGGCCAGAGCCAGCTTTTCGCCGAGATCGGCCATCTTGTCGAACTCTGCCCGGAGGCGTTCCGCTTCCGCCAGGTAGTAGTCGCGCAGGCCGGTCTCGATC
>JADGOA010000308.1 GCA_017883215.1 Thermoanaerobaculia bacterium
CGGCGAAGGACAGCGAGGGATCCCCCGCACTCCCGGGGTGGCGGGGGATTCCTCGCCGCGCTTCACCCCTCCGGGGTTCCGCCGGCTCGGAATGACAGTCTCACGTCCGCTCCAGCGGCGCACGCGCCGGTCGCCGGCTCGGGATGACACACGCGCCCTTTCAACACTCTCCTTCTTCGCATATCCTCCGTGGGCCATGAAGGACAAGCTCGCTGCTCTTTTCGCCGATCACATCCGAACCGTCCGCGAACGGTGGGACCGCGCCCTCGCCGAGACCGGATTCGACTCCGTCGTCGTCGCCGCCGGCTCGCAGCGCGAGGCCTTCCTCGACGACTCCACCTATCCTTTCATCGTCAACCCGCAATTCAAGGTCTGGGTGCCGGTCGTCAACAACCCAAACTGTTTCGTCGTCTACAAGCCGGGCAAGAAGCCGCTGCTCGCTTACTGGCAGCCGGTCGACTACTGGTACAAGCCGGCGGAGACGCCGGGCGGGTTCTGGGTCGACCAGTTCGACATCCGAATCATCCCCGACGAGACGAAGGCGCGCCAGTATTTCCCGAAGAGCGGCAAGGTCGCCGTCATCGCCGAGGGCGACGGAGCGGGTCAGGGGACGACGAATCCGAAGGCCCTGCTCGACTACCTGCATTGGGAACGCGCCTTCAAGACCGAGTACGAGATCGAGTGCATGCGCCGCGCGAACGTCCGCGGAGCCCGCGCCCATGTCGCGGCCGAGAAAGCGTTCCGCAATGGCGAATCGGAGTACGAGATCCACCTCGCCTACCTGCGTGCTGCGGAGACCACCGAGCAGGAGCTTCCGTACGGCAACATCATCGCCCTCAACGAGAACGCTTCGGTGCTGCACTACATGCTTCACGTGCGGACACGTCTGAACGGACCGCAGCGCCATTCGTTTCTGATCGACGCCGGCGCCACGTACAACGGCTACGCCTCCGACATCACCCGCACTTACTCCAGCCGCAAAGACGAATTCCAGAAGCTCGTCGACGCCATGGACACGATGCAACAGGAGCTGGTGGCGGCGATCAGGCCCGGCGTGAACTATCCCGATATCCACATGCTCGCGCACCGCAAGATCGCAGAGATCGTGCTGCGCTTCGGCTTCGTGAAGGACATCGACGCCGACGGCATCGTCACCAAACGAATCAGCGGCACCTTCCTTCCCCATGGTGTCGGTCACTTCCTCGGTCTGCAGGTGCACGACGTCGGCGGCTTTTCGGCCGACAAGAGCGGCAAGAGCATCCCGAAACCCGAAGGGCATCCGTATCTCCGCCTGACACGGAAGATCGAGCCGTCGATGGTCTTCACAATCGAGCCGGGCCTCTACTTCATCGAAACTCTGCTCGCCGAGCTGAAGAAGAGCAAGAACGCGAAGTACGTGAACTGGCAGAAGATCGACGAGTTCCGCAAGTTCGGCGGGATCCGCGTCGAGGACGACATCGCCGTCACGAAGGACGGCCACGAGAACCTCACCCGGGACGCATTCGCGGTAATCGGGTAAGGGGCACGCCTGATGCGCGTGTCATCCAGCGTGTCATCCTGAGCCGGCGGAGCGCCGGAGGCGCGGAGCGCGGCGAAGGATCCCCCGCACTCCCGGGGTGGCGGGGGATTCCTCGCTGCGCTCCACCCCTCCGGGGTTCCGCCGGCTCGGAATGACAGTGTCGCCCGCCTACTCCCCTTCCGTGGCGTCCAGCGATTCGAGATTCGAGAGAATCGTCTCGATGCGGTCGCGGATCTCGGTGCGCTCGCGGCGGAAGCGGTCGTGCTCTTCCTCGAGTGAGGAGAGGCGCTGCCCGTTCTCCTGGCCATCCCGGATCTTCGCTTCCGCCTCGGCCAGGCGGCTCTTGAGCGATTCGCGCTCACGGCGCAGCTCCTGAATCATCGCTACGGCACGGTCGACGCGCTCAGTCAGGCGGGCGAGGATCTCCCCCTCTTCGGTTCCTGCGAGCACGAGTTGTTCGTCCTTCGTCTTCTTCACGAGTGTCTCCAGAATGCGAGCGGCTGCGCCGCCTTACAGAATTTTTACAGGAACGAGCCCGGCCACACGCGAGGCCAGGTCGTGATGAATCTCCGCGACTTCTTCCTGCGTCAGCGACCGGTCGAGCGCCTGATACCACATGCCGAGTGTCGTTTTGATGGTGTTCTCGTCCGTCTCCGGGACGAAGCGATCGCGCACACCGAACTCGTGCAGGAAGGGCACGTTCAGCGAACGGATGGCGTCGGCGATCCGCTGATACTCGAGATCGCGGCCGTGGGTCACGGCCAGGATCATCGGCACGCCCGGAAAGCGCGCCACCAGCGCCATCTTCCAATCGGCCGTCGACTCGAGCAGTGTCTGCAGGTCCATTTCAGCGGCCGCGACTTCGCCCTTGATGCCGAATCGCTGCAATACCTCATGGGCGATGAATCCCAGCGTGGCGACCTGGCGATCCTCGTGGCGCGCAACAGCGCGCCGCCCCTTCTTCAGCCAGCTCAACTCCGATTCGGCGAACGTGAGCTGGACGTGGAACTTCGCGGCGATCTGCTCGACCACGCCTTTGACGTCGAAGAAGTCGACTGTCCGCTTCGCATCGCCCCAGTGCGTGCCGACGGAACCGAACATGACCAGGCCTATGCGGTGACGCTCCTCGATTCCTGGAGCCGCGGCCGTGAAGGAGTTGCGAACCGGATGAGAGCCGGTGCTCCGTTCGTTCGACGTCCGGTGATACGTGCGGCCGACTTCGAACAGAGCGCCGTCGCGCGTGCCGTAGGATCGATTGAAGGCCACCGATTCGAGGAGCCCGGGAATGAGCGACAACCGCATCGCTCCGACGTTCTCCGAAAGGGCGTTGGTGATGACGACCGGCTTCTCATCCGAGAACAGCGGATTGTGCTCCGCGCTGATGAACGAGTAGTTGATCACCTCGGACAGTCCGCAGCCGACCACAATGCCGCGCACCGCGTCTTCGGCCTCGGCGATCGGGTTCTCTCGGACGTCGCCGGTAGTCAGGCGCGGCAGCGAGGCCGGGACGTTGTTCAGGCCGAAGAACCGCAGCACTTCCTCGACGAGATCCATTTCCTCGTGGATGTCGCCGCGATAGGTCGGGACGGTGACGGCAATGCCACCCGCGGTGGTCTCGGCGCCGAATCCGAGCCGGCGAAAGAGATCCAGGGCATAGCCGTCGCCGACCGCGCCGGCCGATTGCTCGTGAAGTTTGGCGGTGCGCAGCACGATTCGCTGCGGCTGCTCGAGTGCGGCGACGACATCGATCGGATCCTCTCGCGTCCCGCCGGCGAGATCGACGATCATGCTGGCGGCGAGATCGATGGCCTCGAGAGTGCCGTTCGGATCGACGCGGCGCTCGAAGCGGTACGAGGCGTCGGTCTTGATGCCGAGACGCCTGGAGGTGCGCCGGATGAACGATGGGTTGAACCACGCGCACTCGAGAAGCACGTCACGCGTGGAGCCGCCGATCTCGCTCTCCTCGCCGCCGATGATGCCGCCGAGAGCGACCGCGCGGCGGCTGTCAGCAATGACGACCGTTTCGGGATCGATGAGGCGGGTCTCGCCGTCGAGGCTCTTCATCCTCTCGCCCGCTTTTCCGTGGCGGACGATGATGGTCTTGTCGGTCAGCTTGTCGAGATCGAAGGCGTGAAGCGGATGGCCGAGGGTCATCATGACGTAATTCGTGACGTCGACGACGTTGTTGATCGGACGCAGCCCGATGACCTCGAGGCGCTGTTGAATGTGAGCAGGCGACGGTTTGACGGTGACGCCGCGGACCACGAGGCCCGTGTAGCGCGAGCACATCTCCCGCGCATCGATGCGGATGGTGACGCCGGCCCGGCTGAGGGCCGGTGCTCCATGGGACGCGCCGGTGTGCGCCGCGGACGAGCCGCCCGTGTCATCCTGAGCCGGCGGAGCCGCGGAGCGGCGCAGCGCGGCGAAGGATCCCCCGCCTGAAACCGCCGGCCCCTTCAGCTCCCTCCCCAACGCTCCGGCGAGCTCCCGCGCCATGCCGAAGTGCGACATTGCATCGACGCGATTCGTGGTGATCTCCGCATCGAACACGGCATCGTCCCCGTGCCGCTCCAGCGCGTCGAGAGCGTGGCCGATGTCGGTCATTCGGCTGCCGATTTCTTCGTCCGACAGACCGCCGAGGTCGACGTAATCGGACATCCAGTTCCGGGAGAGTTTCATGGGACGCGGATTGTAGCGTGTAGTGCGCAGGCGTGTAGCGGGTTGCCGAAACGGCGTGGGCGGCGACGAAGTGTCATTCCGCGCGTGACGCGAGCCAAGCCTGCCATCCTTGAACGCTCCGCCTCGGAGCAGAGTCACGGGCTCGGTCCCCTCGCCCCGCGGCGCGACTCGGTCAATCACGCTGTACGAACGTCCGCGGGGCGAGGGGATGCAAGGGGAGTGGGGTACCGAAAACCCCGCTCGTTTCTTGGCGATGCCGTGTTT
>JADGOA010000309.1 GCA_017883215.1 Thermoanaerobaculia bacterium
TTCTCCTTGTTGAATCGAACGACGCCCTCGGAGTAGTCGAGGGGCGATCCGGCCACGAAGGTGGTCGGCGGCTCGAACAGGACCTTCGGCTTCATGAAGTCGAGGGTGACGACGGCTGAGCCGACGCCTGCAACCGCGCATGCGGCCAGGCCGGCCTGCACGAAGAAGTCGCGCCGCGTCGACTTTTCTTCGCTGTCTTCGATGTCCAGTGTGGTGTCGAGATCAGGCAACGACGTTCTCCTTTCGCGCGAAGCTGCGCATGGTGATGGTGCCGACCGGGCAGCGTGCTGCGCAGAGGCCGCAGCGGATGCAGACCTCTTCGTTCTTGAGCATTACCGCGCCGACGCGCCGGTCCTCGATCAGGACGGGGGCCAGCTCGCGCGCGTTCGCCGGCAGAAGTGCGATCCGCGACGCCGGCAGGATCTCGATGCAGCTCTCCGGACAGATGTCCTGGCAGCCGCCGCAGAGGATGCATTCGGTCCCCGCGTCCGGCCGCTGCTCGAAGATCGTGTTCGTCCAGCAGCGCAGGCAGCGGCTTCCTTCCTTGCGCGCGGCCCGCTCGCTGAAGCACTCCTCGACTTCGGCGATGCCGATGCGCCGAGCCAGAGGACGGGAGGGGGGCTTCTGGCGGGGAATCGCTTCGAAATCGAGCTCGCGGTCCCATCGCGGCTCGATAACCACTTCGACCTGCTCGCTTTCGCCGGGGCGCGGAACGCCGCGCAGGTACTCGTCGATCGACTTCGCGGCACGTTTTCCGTCCGCCACCGCGTTGATCGCGAGGCGAGGTCCGAAGGCCACGTCGCCCCCCGAGTAGATGCCGGCGGCCGTGGTCGCCAGCGTGTCGGGATCGATGACGATCCTTCCGCCGCGCGAAGCCACGCCGTCTTCCGGCTGCAGGAACGAGAGATCGCCCGTCTGTCCGATGGCAATGATCACGCTCTCGGTATCGAGAACCACTTCCGAATTCGGGACGAATTCGGGCGAGAATCTCCCGTTCGCGTCGAAAACGCGCGAGACCCGGAGGAACTCGACGCCCGTGACGCCGCCGTTGCTGCCGATGAGGCGCTTCGGCCCGAGGCTGTATTGAAAGTGAATGCCTTCGATCGATGCCTCTTCCACTTCTTCTTTCGAGGCCGGCATCTCGCTTTCGGATTCGAGGCAGCAGACGGTGACGTCGCGAGCGCCGAATCGAACTGCGCTGCGGGCCACGTCCATGGCCTGAACGATGGAGAGGTTGCGCTGCAGGTTCGTCTGCTCGCCGCCGCGCGCGGCGGTGCGGGCGATGTCGAGAGCGACGTTGCCACCGCCGATGACGATCACCCGCTTTCCCATCTCCACGCGGTAACCGAGGTTGACGTTGAGCAGGTAGTCGATACCGCGCAGGACGCCGTCGAGCTCGACGCCCGGAATGGTCAGGTCGCGGCTCTTCATCGAGCCGACAGCGAGGAAGATCGCCGAGTAGCCGTCGGCCTTCAGAGCGGCGAGAGTGGTGTCCTTGCCGATGCGAACGCCGGTCCGGAGCTCGACACCCAGCGACAGAATGGCGTTGATCTCGAGTTGGATGAGGGCTCGCGGCAATCGATATTCCGGCACTCCCAGTCGCAGCATTCCGCCGGCCACGGGCGCGGACTCGAAGATCGTCACCGAGTACCCGAGCAGCGCCAGATCGTGCGCACAGGCGAGGCCCGCCGGGCCGGAGCCGATCACCGCGACTTTCTCCGGATAGCGGTCCTTCCGATCGCCGTAGATCTCGGTCAGGACAGAAAAGTCGACCATGCTCTCGACGCCGAACCTCTCGGTGACGAAGCGCTTCAAGGCGCGGATGGAGACCGGCGCGTCGATCTCGCCGCGCCGGCACACCGTTTCACAAGGAGCAGCGCAGATCCGTCCGCAGATCGACGCCAGCGGATTGGGCCGCCGCGCCACTGCGTATGCTTCCCGGAATCGCCCCTCGGAAATCAGCGTGACGTACTTCCCGGCTTCGGTGTGAACAGGACAGGCCTGTCTGCACGGGAAGTTCCGCTCCAGCCATTCCTCGTTGATCTCCCCCATGGCGTCACTTCGCGATCGCGAAGTCCGCTTCCGTTGCGCCTTTGACGGCCACGCTCTTCTGTGTCGCCTTCAGCTTCGGATGCCATACCTTGACGGTGTAGCTGCCGTCGGGGACATTCTTGATGACGTAGGAACCGTCCTCGGCCGTCACTGCGAAATAGGGCGTGGGCATGACCGTGACGAACCCTTCCATCTCCGGGTGGACCTTGCACAGCAGAGAGGCGAAGCAGGGCTTCTTGAAGGTGAAGCTCTTCACCTGCCCCTGCGGCCAGGTGCCGAGGTTGAAGTGATCGGCGCAGGCGTCGGGAGAGAAGACGTTGTGGAGAACAGCGTCGGAGTTGTGGAAATCGATGGTGGTGCCTTCGAGGACCGGGAGAACGTGGGGGACGAAGAGCATGTTCTTCTGGTCCATCTTCGCGTGCTCGGCGGGGGCGGGGAACGTCTTGCCGGCGATCTGGTCGACGTAGACCACGGCATCAGCTGAATTGCGAACGCCTTTCGCGGCCACCTTGCCGTGGATGTCGCCTGCGAACAGCGGCATCGCCACAACGATGAGAAGTGCAACGGGCAGTAATCGTTTCATTGAAAAGTCCTCTCTTGTCAGAATGCGAATCGGAGAATCGTGGAGAGCTGATAGTTCTTCGCGTCGTTCAGGTCGCGGTGGTACTCCACCATCGTCTTGACGTTGGCGTAGGCGAAGAAGGCGAGGCTGGCGTTGACGGCGCGGATGGACTTCGTCTGCCGGTCAGCGGGGCTGAGGTTCTCGTAACGGAGCGAGGCCTGCAGCGGAGGCAGGATCACGTAGTCGGACTGCACGAACCAGCTGTGGTAGCGGTAACTCGCGCTGTTGTCCAGCACGTGGGCCGTATCGAAGGTGTCGAGGCGATCGCGTCCGGTCAGAGCCACGCCGAAGACGTTCAGATCGTCGAAGAACCACGACGCATACACACCGGCGCGGGTGAAATTCCGGTCCTGAATGCTGATGTCGGCTCCGGCGTCGTCGGTGAACGGGAAGTCTGTCCCCTTGCCGGTGCCGCGGTAACCGAGAACACCGACACGGAACGAGCGCTCCCGCCAGTTCTCCGGCGGCAGCGTGACCCCGGTCGAGTCACCGTCGAGGCCCATGCCTCCGAACTTGTAATCGACGCGACCGTAGACGTCCTTCGTGGCACTTCCGTTGCCGGTGTTCCCGTTGGTCACGCCGAGGCCGTTCGCCGCGCCGACTGTGTAGAAGAAGCGGTGCGCAGCGACGCCGTACAACTCGACGCCCTTCACGTTCTCGGGGAGACTCACTCCGCCGCCCGAATCGGCGAGCTCCGTTCCGCCCTTCGGTCCGACCGGGTTGAAGGCAAAGAGGGTGTCGACGCCGTTGTCGGTCGACAGCCACATCTCGTGGAACCCGTCCGCGTAGCCGGGAGCGAATTTCCCGACCTTCACATTGAACAGGTGCTCGGGTCCTATGAACGAGCCGAACTGGAGGTGGGCTCGCTCGAGCTCGGTCGAACTGCTGCCGTCCGCGTTCTCGGACCACGTGACTTCGCTGAGAAAGCTCATGTGCTCGCCCAGCGTGCCGCCGGCGAAGAGGTTCGCTTCCTGCGGGAACTGAAAGTCGTTCTGGACTAGATGGCGACCCGTGTCGTCCACTGACGAGGCGTAGACGCTGGCCATCTTCACGTTGAGAGCGAGAGGCACCTGACCTGGCAGATCGCTGGGATAGATCGCCCGGGGCCACATCTTCTTGTATGCGTCAGCGCCGAGGCTGACCGGCTTCATCTTGATCTGGTCGTCGGTCTCCGCCGGCATTCGATAGCCGTTCAAGCGGAAGGCTTCGCCGAATGCATTGAGCTTCGGAAAACCGATGTGGCAGGTCTGACACGACGTCTCATACTTGCGCGCGAAGGCCGGGATGGCGCTGGCCTTGGGGACCTGGAGAAATACGAGCAACAGACCCGCCGTGATCGCGAGGATCGAGATCCGGTGACACCTCGTCATGCGAATGCTCCTTTCACTTCGGAGCGATAGTGCCTCCGGACTCTCTTGCGGACCATCCCGCGGCTGCGGGGGATCAACTCATGCGTTTACACGAGATGCCGGCCGTAGGGCATGGCGCAGCAGCATAGGCACTAACTTTGGGCCTGCAGGACGCGCAGCAGCGTGTCCGAGGCTGCGTAGCCGCCGACCGGTCCCCTCGCTCCGTGCCCCCAATCGAACGGCCGCACTGAACCGATCCGCACGGGGCGAGGGGATGAAGGGGAGTGGGGTCGCGACGACGGCGGCACAGGGGCAATCGCTGAGAAGCGAGCAGGTTTCTTCGGTACCCCACTCCCCTTGCATCCCCTCGCCCCGCGGACGTTCGTACAGCGTGGTTGAGCGCGCTCGCGCCGCGGGGCGAGGGGACCGAGCCCGGGA
>JADGOA010000310.1 GCA_017883215.1 Thermoanaerobaculia bacterium
GGTCCAGTAGGCCTTCTCCGAGAAGAGCTGGGCCTGACGAGTCGTAGCCGTCCCCGGGTCGGCCAACGGGGCCATCACGGATGGCTGGATGGAGCCAAGCTTCGGCGGCGCGGCCCGGAGCGCGTTCAGCGTCGCGAGATAGCCCGCGATGTTGCTTGCGCTGAGGAACGCTTCGGCCTCCATCAACCTGGCGTCGAGACCGTTGACCAGCGACACGGTCGTGCTCTGCTGCCAGATCGGAGTCGTGACGAGGAACACCGAGCCGTCCTGCCCCTTGGTGGTGCCGCGAACCGTGGGGACGCGAGGATCGTTGGTCGTGCCGAACGGGATCGACGCGTGCGCGATGAAGCTCCCCGCAGTCGTCTTCACGATCGTATCGCCCACGCTGTAGCGCCCCTGACTGAATGGTTGCGACCACAGGATGTTGTCACCCGACGAGGGTGCGAAGGTGAGATCGTACGAGAACGACGTCGGGATTCCGGCGACGGTCACGGCCGCGCCGGCGATGTCGTTGATGCCCTGCTGGGCCCTGCCGCGCGCGACCTTCACCGCGTTCTTGATGATGAGTGTCGTGGCGTCGGTCGCCGTGAGCCACGTCAGCGCCGTGTCGAACGAGGCCATGGACCGGCGGAACACCGCGTCGTTCGAACTCGGGCCGGCGAATACGACCGTGGGGCCCGACGCGTCGCTCAGTGGCGTGCCGTTGCACCAGTCCGACGCGATCTGCAGTTCGGCGAACCCGCGGATCAGGTACATCTCGCCGATGTCGGTCAGCGCGGTCGGGCGCACCAACTTGTTCGCATTGATCGCCTGCTGAGCGGCGGTGCGGGCCTGGTTGACGCCGCGGAACTGCGTCGTGACGGTTGCATTGCTCAGCGAAACCCGGCGCTCGTCCGCCTCGTCGTTCTGAATGAACGTCGAGCTCGTCGTCCACTCGTCGCCGAGCAGGCCGCCGAACAGCCAGCTGCTCTCGGTGCCGCCCGGCAGGCTGCCGGCCGTCATGCTGCGCAAACGGCTGCGGGCGCCCGTCGCCAAGGCGACGGCGCCGCTCACAGTGGCAGCACTGGCCGGTGCGATGATCCCGGGAAGCTGAACGGCGAGAACGGTCTCGGTGATGCTGTTGTGGCAAGCTGCGGCAACGAGAGCGCCCGCAATGATGGCTGCGGCACTCGATCGCTGACCGCGGGAAATGCTGTTCTTCATGGTCTTCCGATCTCCGGTGACGGTTAGTAGCCGATGTTGACGCGGGCGATGAAATACGTCGGCGGTCCGAACGTCTGGAAGTCGGACGGGTTGTTCGTTCCGGCGTTGGAAGCCGTGTAATCGTTCTCGGGGTCCACGCCGCGGTACTTGGTCCATTTCGCGACGTTGCGCGCCGACAGCGTCACCGACGCCGTGCGCGCCTTCAACGTGCGGGACGCGAGCGACGGCGGAAGGTTATACGTCAGGGAGATCTCGCGCAGCTTGACGAAGGCGCCCGGCTCGAAGAATCCGTCGAGCGTAGCCGACGGATCGTTGCGCGTGGCCACGACCATCGCCTGCTCCTGGAACGAGGCGTTCGGGTTCATCAGCCCGTTGCAGTTCTGGCGGCTGACGCAGCGAATACGCTCGGTATTGTTGTAGTACAGGTTGCCGCCGCGATAATCGAAGAGCGCGGTGAGCCGCACCTGGTGGTTGAACAAGTCGAACCCGGGCGTCACCGAGAGGAACTGCGTCGGAGCGGAGTTGCCCCGGAAGGTCGTGTCGGGAGACACGAACACTTCGTTCAGGGTGGGATCCGAGCTGTAGGTGAGGATGCCGTCGTGGTTCTTGTCGTTCCACCCCGTGATCGCGCGCGCCCAGAGTCCGAAGAGCGGATAGCCCTGCCTGGCCTGGGTCGTCGTGCCGATCTGCGGCGGCGTACCACCGAGACTCACCAAATTGTTCTGGTTGATCGAGCCGTTGATGGTGATGTCCATAGCCGCGTAGCGGTTCTCGAACAATTGGGCGGTGAGGCTGATCTCGTGCCCCTTGTTGCTGACCGACCCGAGGTTCTCGCGCACTGTGGAGGCGGCACCGGCCGAGGGCGCGACGATCGCGGAGATCAGTGCGTCGGCGGTGACCTTCGAGTAGTAGGTATAGTCGACGGTGAAGCGGCTCTTGAAGAAGCGTGCCTCGAAGCCAGCCTCGGTCTCGCTCGTCTGCTCGGGCTTCAGGAACTGGTTGCCGATCGCGCTGTAGGTCAGGCCGCCGACATCCCCGCCGCGGACGTTGGTCAGCACCGAGGAGTACGACTGGAACGCGTCGGTCGTCCCCGGCTCGACGCCGGACTTGCCGTACGCCAGCCGCAAGCGGAAGTAATCGAGGTGCAGGTTCGCCGGTACGTGGAACCACCGCTCCTCCGACATCACGTACGACGCGCTGAACTTGGGATACAGCACGTTCTGGAAGTTCGTGCCGAACGCGCTGTTCTGGTCGGAGCGCACCGCGGCGGTAAGGAACAGGCGATCATTGACCGCCAGCGCCTCCTCGAGGAACTGTCCGAGCGTGCGTGTGGGCACGTACGCGTTGCCGATCGAAAGGATCGAGCCGCCCGTGGGATCCACCGTGCCGGGCACGAGGATCGTCCCGGTGGCCGTGTTGCCGTCGCGGAGATAGTCCACGTACTGGAATCCGATCGTGGACTTCAGCAGGAAGAGGGAAGAGATCGTCCACGACGCCGTGCTCGAAAAGTTGGCCGTGAAGTTCTTCTCGTTCGTTCGCACGATGCTGGAGAAGCCGAGGCGGTAGTTCGCCGTGAGCGGCGGCCCTTCGCCGGGATTGAGGAGGTCGGAGTCCACCCGATCGTCGTAGTCCTCGCCGATGTCGAGCCGGTTCTGCAGCCACGACGTGGGGCGCCAGTTCACGTTGATGGCGCCGATGAACCTGGTGTTCTGTTGCTCGACCTTTTCCTGGAAGGTGTACGCCGGCGTCCAAGCGCGGTATCCGTGCAACGGCGTCCCCACGCCGGACACCACGCCGTTCGTCGAATATCCCGGCCCGCCGAACGCCTGCGAGCCAAGGCCGGCCGTCGCGTTGGACGATAGCCCCAGGAAGATGTCGTTCAGCGTGATCCCGCTGCTGATGCTGACGTCGAGCGTTTGGCTCAACGAGAGGTTCAGGTTCGCGCGCACCGAGGAGGCGTCGAGCTGGTTCGGGTGAGACATCCACTTGCGAACCGGCTGCTGCGTGGCGTCGAGCATCGGCGTCTCGAAGGACGGGAGCCCCATCACGCCGACTTCGTTCTGGCGGCTGGCCGACACGAAGTAGCGCGCCTGATCCGTGCCGCCGCTCACCTGAACGCCCGCGTCGTTTCGGTTGCCGGTCTTGAGCGGCGAGGCGAACGGATCGTGGATGGGGCTGTACACGCGCACGCTGTCCTTGATGCAGGTGCCCGCGGAGATGAGCGGGAGCCCGCACTCGCGGTAGGCGGTCGCTCCCAGCGAGTGCCCGGCGATGGTGTAATTCAGCGGGTACGGGTTGCGGTCGGTCAGCGCGCCCGACTCACCGTACACGAGCCAGCGTGGCGCGCCGGCCCGGCCTCTCTTGGTGGTGATGACGATGACGCCGTTGGCCGCGTCGGTGCCGTAGAGCGTCGCGGCCGACGGCCCCTTCAGGATCTCCATGCTCTCGATCTCTTCCGGATTGATGTCGCCAACGCGATTCGGGTTCGCGTCGCCGGTGCCGACTCCGGTAACGGAAGTCGACGTCATGCGCACGCCGTCGATCACGTAGATCGGGTCGTTCGTGAGGCTGAGCGAGCTGCTGCCGCGGATGCGGATGCGGGCGCCCGAACCCGTCTGCGTCGACGGCGTAACGGCGACGCCCGGAACACGCGCGCCCACGAGGTCGTTCATGTCGGTGATCGGCAGGGTCTCGGTCAGCGTGGCGACCGGAATCGAGGCGATGGCGTTGCCAACCTCGGCGCGCCGGGTCTCGCCGGTGACCGTCGAGATCATGGGAGCGAGGCTCACCGCGACCTGCGTCAGGACGAACTCGACCTTCACGATCCCGTCGCGCGTGACCACGACCGACTTCTTCTGTCCCTCGAATCCAATCCGCTGGACCCGCACCTCGGCGGGGCCAAGCGGAATGCGAGTGAGCGTCACCTTGCCGTCCGCACCCGTCGAGCCGCTCGAGTTAGAGCCGATGACGGAAACGAGCGCCAGGGCAACCGGCTGTGCGTCGCCGGTCGTGACGGTGACGGCGACCGATCCTTGCGCGTGCGCGGCTGGCGCGCGGGCGAGCAGGAGCGCGGCGAGAGTGATGGTGCCGAGGGCGAACCGCCTCCGAGTGCGGTGGGGAGAAATCATTCGGACGGCCTCCATTGGTGATGTGACATCAAGGACTCCTTCGCCTACGCCCTCTGGCGCTTCAAGCACCGAAAGTGCAACCGGACCAAGAACAAGCGCAAGGCCTGCTCGTCCGACGACATGGCGTAAA
>JADGOA010000311.1 GCA_017883215.1 Thermoanaerobaculia bacterium
GAGTGCGGGGGATCCCTCGCTGTCCTCCGCCGCTCCGCGGCTTCGGCAGCTCGGGATGACAGGCTTGGCGCGTGTCATTAGAAGCCGGTCTTAACGGCGCGGGGGCTCGAATCGCTCCGCCTTACTCCGCGACTCCCCCCGGTGCTCCCACTGGCTCGTCCGCGAAGTGCTCGACCTTCACATCGAGATGCGAGGTCAGCTCGCTGAGCTCGCGCGTTAGGGCGCGGCCGATGACCATGCGCTGGACCTGGTTCGTCCCTTCGTAGATCTGCGTGATCTTCGCGTCGCGCATGTACTTCTCGATCGGATAGTCGCGGCAGTAGCCGTAGCCACCGAAGATCTGCACGGCGTCGGTCGTGACCTTCATCGCAGTGTCGGTCGCGAAGACCTTGGCCATCGCGGCGATCTTGCTGACGTTCTTCGCCCCCGAGTCGATGACACGCGCCGAGGCGTAGACGAGCTGGCGCGCGGCTTCGACCTGGGTGGCCATGTCGGCGAGCATGAACTGGATCGCCTGGTGCGACATGACGGTCTGGCCGAACTGCTTGCGCTCCGACGAGTAGCGTAGCGCCCACTCGAGCGCTCCCTGCGCGAGGCCGACGGCCTGCGCCGCAACGCCCGGCCGCGCGCGGTCGAGCGTCATCATCGAGTTCTTGAACCCGTCGCCCGCGCGGCCGCCGAGGAGTGCCGCGTTCGGAACGCGGCAGTTCTCGAAGTGCAGCTCGTGGACCGAGACGGTGCGGATGCCCATCGTGTCCTCGCGCTTGCCGAGGCGGAATCCCGGCGTGTCCTTCTCGACGATGAATCCGGAGATGCCGCGCATCCCGCGGCTTGGGTCGGTCAGCGCGTAAACGGTGTAGATCGACGCCTGGCCGCCGTTGGTGTTCCACTTCTTCTCGCCGTTGATGACGTAGTCGTCGCCGTCCTTGATCGCCGTCGTGCGAAGGCTTCCGGCATCGGATCCGGATGCCTTCTCGGACAGAGCGAACGCGATCAGCTTCTCTCCACTGGCGATCGGGGGGAGGTACTTCTGCTTCTGCTCCTCGGTGGCGTTCAGCATGATCGGGAACGAGCCAAGAGCGTTGACCGCGTACGCGACGCCGACGCCGCCGCACGCGCGGGAGAGCTGCTCGACCACGAGGCAGAGGTCGAGCACGCCGGCGCCATGCCCGCCGTACTCCTTCGGGATCCAGATCCCCGTGAGGTCGTACTTCTTGAGCGCCTCGAGGATGTCCCAGCCATACTCGGCCGTGCGATCGAGCTCGGCCGCACGTGGCCTGACAAATTTCTCCGCAACCTCTCGGGCGCGGTCCATGTAGTCGAGATTCTGTTTGCTGAGCAGTTCGCGCATAGGTTCTTCATCCTTGAAAAAGATTAGACGGATTCTACATGGCTCGTCTTTGGAGTGCGGACGTCCTCGTCCGCATCCGCCGGACGTCTCGTCCGGCGGTGTGAGGCTCAGCGATCGGACGAGGACGTCCGATCGCAGCGGACGAGGACGTCCGCACTCCAGAGAGGGCGACGTTGCCTGGCGGCTCTTGTTCACGGTGCGTGACGATGCTCACGCGTGCGACTCGTGAGTGTCACAGGCTCAAGTGTTCACCCTGATTACGCTGCGGTGCGACGGGAGGATAGTCCAGTCATGCCAGCCATTGAGTTGCCGAGCCTCGCCGATCATGTCCGGTCGCTGCCAGCGGAAGGGGCCGGACGTGGCCGCCAGCTGCAACGTTTTGTTGATCTCTATGCCTCGAACGAAGCGGCTGCCGCGCTGCGCGCCGCGGCCGCACGCCCAGATGAAGGCGTCCTCGCCGGCGTGCTCAAGTCGGCCGACGCGGTCCTGGCCAGCGGCCTCGCGGATCGCGGGCTGTCGACGGACGATGCTGCCGTGCGCGACCGGCTACGCGACGCGGTCGTGTCGCCGGAGTTCCTGTCGCTCCTGCCCGACTGGATCCGCGAGTTGCGTCAGGTCGCCTCGTCTCGGCCGGACACCGGCGCGTGCACGGTCGCGTCAGCACTGGAACTCTGGTCGTGGACGATGAAGCACTTCCGCACGGGCGAGGGCGAAGGCACAGACAAGAGTGTCTGTGCCACACCGGGAATGTCGGCACGGGAATCGGCGTCTCAGGCCGTCGACGAGTTGGCCGACGCCCTCTGTCCGTTGCTTGCGGCGCGTTGCCTGGCGCTCGACCTAACAACCCGAACTGTTGAAGGGGGGTCCTTCGCCGCGCTTCACCCCGCGGGGGTGCCGCCGGCTCAGGATGACACCTTGCGGTCGGACCTCTGCCATGTGCACGCGGCCCGCGCATCCGCGTTGGCCGGCGCAGCGTGCGCCGAGCTCGTATTCGGGTATCGGCGCCACCTGGTGTGGGACGCCGAGGGCTGCGCGGCCTGTTACGCCGGCGACGAGCTGGACGATCTCGAAGCTCTGATGCCCGGCATCGCAAGTGGCGCCCGGATGACCACCGACGTCGTGGAAGCCGACGGATCGCATGCGGCGAAGGCGGGGCCCTGCGCGCGTTTCGACGGCGTGGATACGTTCATGCGGCTCCGCAACCGGCTGGACGGATGCCTTACAGGCGCGCGGATCGCCAAGGACCGAGCGGCGGCTGCGATCGCACGTTCGATGGCTGCCACTGCGGAAGGGAGGGCGTGATGACGTTCGCGCGACTCGATGCTGGCGATCTCGATCTGATCGTCGGGACGCTGAAGGAGTTTACCGACCGCATTACGCCGCTCGATCGCCGCATGCAGTGGGACGAGAGCGACACGTGTCCGGAAGACGTGGTGCGCGCGATGCTCGGTCCCGAGGTTGGACTGCACCTCCCGTTTCTGCCGGCGGAGTACGGCGGGATGGGTGGCGGCGCCTATGACATCTACCGGCTGTCATGCGAGTTCGCGCAGATCGACCTGGGCCTGGCGACGTCGATGCTGGCGGTGGCACTCGGCACGGACCCGATTCGCGTCGGCTGCACCGAGGCGCAGCGGCGGCGCTGGCTGCCTCGCATCGCCAGCGAGGGCCTCATCGTCGCGTATGCGGTCACGGAACCGGAAGCGGGCTCGAACGTCCAGAACGTCCAGACCGAGGCCCTGCGCATCACCGACGCAGACGGAAAGGTGACCCACTATCAGTTGACGGGCGTCAAGCAGTTCATCTCCAACGGCTCGATCGCGGATCTCTACACCGTGCTGGCGAAGACCCCGGACGGTCCCTCGTTCTTCATTGTCGAGCGCGGCACGCCCGGTCTCACGTCGGGCAAGCACGAGGTCAAGCACGGCATCCGGCTGTCGGACACGGCGCAGGTGCTGTTCGAGGGCGTCGTTGTTCCGGCCGATCAGCTGGTGGGCGAGAAGGAAGGCGAGGGGCTGAAGCAGGCAAACGAGGTCTTCGGCTTTACGCGTCTCATGGTCGCCGGCTTCGGGCTCGGCGCGGGCACGGCGGCGCTCAACAAGGCGATCGCCTACTCGAAGCAGCGCCGGCAGATGGGGACGCTGCTCTGCGAGAAGCAGGGATACACGCACAAGCTGCTCGTGCCGAACAGCGTCCGGCTGGCGGCGGCGCGCGCGTACATCGAGCACGTGGCCGATCTGCTCGACTCGGGCAACAAGGATCGGCAGATCGAAGGCGCGATTGCGAAGATCTTCGCGACGGAAGCCGGCAACATCGCCGCCGACGATGCGGTGCAGGCGCTTGGCGGCTACGGATACTGCGTGGAGTTCGAAGTCGAGAAGATTCGCCGCGACGTGCGCATTCTCCGCATCTACGAGGGCACCTCGGAGATCCTGCAGAACATCATCGGACTGTACCGAATGCGGGAGAGCGTCAGGAGCAAGGGCGTCTTCTACGGTGCGATGGCGGACCAGGTCGAGCCGTTCGCCGAGTCGGGGGGGCCGGCGGCGGCGAAAACGGCGCGGTTCCTGTCGACGGCGCTCGCTCTTCTGTTTCACGAGAAACTCGGCCGGCAGCAGTACGCGCTCTTCGAGTGCGCGACGGCGATCGTGGAAGTCGAAACGGCCGTCGCGCTGGTACGGGCGGCGGGGCTCTCCGGAGACGCGCTCCTTCAGGCGCAGGCGCGGGTGTGCGCCAGCGACGTGGCGCTGTCGGTGCCGACGCGACTGCTGAAGCTGTTCAGTGCGTCCTGCGTGCTGGGGACCGCCGCACTCGAGGACTTCCGCACGGCCGCGGATCTGCCCGGTGCGATCGCGCTGCAGTCGGGCCGCCTCGCCGATCTGGACTTCATCGCGCGCGCCATCACGACGGGGACCGATTAGCCCGGCCCGCTTCAAGGGCGGCATCGCACTCAGGAGGCCATCGGTTCGATCCCGTTCAGCTCCACCAGACACGTCAACAACTCAGCGCGACCGCGAGGTCGCGCTTTTTGCTTCTTCATTCATCCTGCCGGTGCCGGCGCCGCGGCATCCTTCTCGATGCCGGTGATCGGCTGCTTGGTGAACAGGTACCT
>JADGOA010000312.1 GCA_017883215.1 Thermoanaerobaculia bacterium
GACTGCCACGGCGCCAGATTGAACGGCTCGTCTTTGGGTCGTGCGATGCAGGCGTCGATCAGGTCGCGGTAGAACCTGACCATGTTCTGCACCAGTGGCACAGGGTACTCGCGCCCCTGCACCTTGAGGCAGTGCACGCCGAGGTCGATCAGGTGGGGGATGTCTTCGAAAAGAAAGAACGCATCGTTCTTGAGAGCGACGCTGTCTTCCCATTTCTCCTCACCGGAATAAAGCTCCCATGACTCGAGACAAACGCGGTAGTCGAGGCCACCGCGGTTCGGGCTTCCTTTGAACAGATCCTTCCCGAATGCGTCCGTGGTGCGCTCGAGGCGGTGATACGGCGACATCCAGCACTTTCCGAGGTAGGTGTAGCACTTGTTGGCGTGGATGAGGACCTCGATTCCCACGTCGATCTGCTGTTTTCGCGAAGCCATCTCCTGGATAGTCAGCTTTGTGTCCGCGACAACCTGCGAGACGCCGATCGATCGGTAGAAGCGCACGTCTTCGTTGTTGAGGATGTTGGCCCCGATGCTGGCGTGGATCGTCAAATCGGGGAAGCGCTTGTGGACCTCGGCGATGGCGCCGATGTCGGTCATGATCGCGCCGTCGACACCCCACGACACGAACCGCTCCATTTTCCGAAGCATGGGCGCGACCTCGTGCGATTGCATGTTCGTGTTGAAGGCCACCCGCAACTTCGCGCCGCCGGCGTGAGCCAGTTGGATGGCAGCATGCACGTCTTCGTCGGCCAGCTCGTACCGGTCCCGCCGCCGACTCCATCCGCGCGGCCCTACGTAGATCGCGTTTGCGCCCCCCGCCACGGCCGCTTCGACCATCGGAAGATTGCCTGCGGGTGCCAGAAGTTCGACCATGACCTTGCTCCTTTGATTTACTTACGACTCGACGCGAGAAACCGTCAGTAATGAACCCATTGCATCGGGACGGATTCCCGCGTAATCCATTCCGGACCTTCCGAAATAGAAGCCGTTGCACAGACCGATCCGGGCATGGCGGAGAAGGGTCTCGCTCCATTCCGCTTCCAAAGCATCATCTCCGCTCGAAGCGCGATCCAGCGCCGCTCGGTACACGGCCGCGATTTCGCGCCGATAATCGGGAGTCTCGGAAACCGTTTCGATCCGGAAGTACCGGTGGCCCTCGGCGAGAAGGCGGGACAGGTGTTCCACCATGCAAACGTCTTTGCCGCTCAGGATCCCTTTGCCGACCGTCTTCATCGCCCAGTCGCCCTGTTTGAGGAAGAGCTCTTTCTGGCAGAGATCAGGACATTTGACGCCCCATTTCTCCTCGTACTCGAGCAGGAAGCAATAGTCGGAAATCCCCAGCGGCATCTTGCCGTGCAGCAGCAGCTCCATTGGCAAACCGCAGTCGGCGGTTATCTCTGCGATCTCGTCGAGACTCAACTCGTAGTTCGGCGTAAACCGCACGGCCCCGTACTGGCGAAGGACCTCGACACCGGCGGCGGTGTAGAGGTTCGCAAAACCGCCGATGTGCGCCGGCAGCTGCGGGAACTCCTCATGTGCGATCCTCAGCACGCCGAGGTTATGGATTTCGACAGCGTCGGCGCCGGCGGTCGCCGCAGCCTCGAGCATCTTATGCACCTTCGGCAGGAACTCGTTTCGCGGCCCCGCGTAGGTCGTGACGTACGCGCGCTTTCCCTGATCGCGGAGGATGCTCAGACCCTCCTTCAGGTCGCCTGGTCGCTCCAGGAAGTTCGCCTCGTACAACCGGCAGTAGATGTCACCGAGGTAGATCGCGTCGTAATCGCGAAGGTCCGATTCTCGAAGGTCGCGCAGGTTCGCGATCGTCGTATTCAACTCGTATGTGCTCATGATCGATATCCGTAACCGTTGGTCATCGTCCCACGACGGCCCACGCCGCTGGCAACGCCGCTTCGTGCGCGACGGGCACCGTCGGAGCGTCGATCGCGTCCCGGTAACGGCGAACGAGCGGCGCCAGAAGGTCCACTGGAAGACTTCGTCCCTGAAGCTTGAAGACGTCGACACCCGCGCGGGCGTACGCCTTGACGTCCGCAACGCGGCTGATCTGCCGGCTGGGAAAGAGCCGTGAATCGACTCGTCGCCCGCCGTCGAACAGCTCCCACGGCTGCTGGCAGATCTTGAAGCAGACTCCGACGCCTCCGCGCTTCATGCTGCCGCTCTGTCGCACGCCGCGCATCGCCCCTTCGGGCGCGTCGGCGTCGGCTCCCGATGCCGGAAGGGTCGACGGCTTCAGATGCACATAGCTCGGCATCGAGCATTTCCCGAGAAGCACGAATTCATCGACCATGTGCACCATGATCTCGACAACGATTCCGCGCACGCTCTTGATCTCGCGGATCTCAGCAGGGTTCACAGTGCCGGGCACCACGGCGGCATGCGCTCCGATGTCCCGAAAGAAAGCGACGTCGGCAACGCTCCGGGCGCCGCAGCCGATGCTGGCGGTCAGGCGGAGCGTTGGGAACTGCCGCCGCAGCATCGTCAGAATTCCAGCGTCGTTGACGATGACATCTTCGATTCCGAGATCGATGACGGCCGGAATCTGTTTGAAAAGGTGCGCCCGCTCCCGCGGCTTGGGGATGGTGTTGAGTGCGAGGTGAAGCTTCCGGCCTGCCGAGGCGACGGCGCGCTGAGAAGCTGCCAACTCATCCCAGGTGAGCTCTCCGCGCGAACCACCGCGGCTCCAACCGACCAGGCCGACGTACACGGCGTCGGCGCCCGCATCGAGCGCCACGCGCACCGCTCGCGAGCTGCCGGCAGGCGCTAGAAGGACAGGCAGGGCCGTTGATCGTTGACGGTTCATCGCTCGCGACCGGGTTGTTTTGGGGGACGGAATGAATACTCCGCACCATCGACTATCCGATGTGTCGAGCAATTCTCAGTCCGGGTCCCGCGCGAGTCAAGCGGTCGGGCCGTATAATTTCGCCGGATGGCCACCGCCCAGACCCTCTCGGAGACCTACCGCACCATGGCTCGCCTCCGGCGATTCTTCGAGTCGGTGCGGAGAACGATCACGGTCGAGCAGGCGGACGGCGGCCTCACACCCGCGCAGCAGTTTGCGCTCTTGACTCTCGCCGGGAACGCCTCCAACGAGCCGTTGACGATCGGCGATCTGGCACGCCAGACGTACGCGACGATGAACACGACGTCCGCGCTGGTGCGACGGATGGAACGTGCCGGGCTGCTGCGCACGGAGCGCTCTTCGACCGATCGCCGCTGCGTCTACGTGACGCTGACCGCACTCGGCGAACGCCGCCTCCGGCCGTCTACGGCCGCGGTGGTGGAAGCTCTGCGCGCGGCGGCCGACGAGCAGGGACGCGAGCAATTGCGCGCCGCGTTCGATACCTGGTTTGACAACTGGGGGGCGGTGATCAAAGCGCTCGGGTCCGGGCGCCCGAAGAATTCGAAAAAAGAGACTTCACCGCGCGAGCGGTGAAGGGAGTTTGGCGATTCTCTGCGCGGGAGAAGTTGATTTCACGCGGCCGGCTCGACTACTCACTCGGTTCGACGACTCCCTCGCCGGCGAGCACGACGCGGGCGTCCACGACCGTCAACCCCTTCTCATGCACGATCACCGGGTTCAGGTCCATCTCATCGATCTCGCGGTGCCTGGTCACGAGATCGGAGATCTCCACGAGGAGCTTCCGAATCGCGGTGAGGTCCGACGGCTTCTTTCCACGCACTCCGCTGAGGATCTTCGCTCCCCGAATCTCGTCGATCATCTGTTCGGCATCTTTCTCGGACAACGGAACGATCCGAAATGAGACGTCCCGAAGAACTTCGACCAGAATTCCGCCCATGCCGAACATTACCGCGTGGCCGAACTGGAGATCGCGAGTCACGCCGATCACGACCTCCGATCCCGACGCGGCCATGGCACTCACCAGGACTCCGCCCTGTCGAGCGCCGCATCGCTCCACGATGGCGGCGACATCGCGGAACGCGCTCCGTACGCCCGACTCGTCTTTTACGTTCAGGATGACGCCGCCCACATCGCTCTTGTGCGTCACATCGAGCGAGTTGATCTTCACCGCGACCGGATAGCCGATCTCGCGCGCTGCGGCGACGGCTTCCTCCTCCGACGTTGCCGGCCGCGACACCACGACCGGGATTCCCTCGCGCGACAGAAATCGCATCGACTCCGCGGGACTGAGTGATCGTCCGGTCGAGCCGGGAGCGGCGCTCGGCGCCGTTTCGGTCCGACGCGGAAAGCGATCGCCGCGGAAGCGTGTGTGACACGCCAAGGCCTTGACGGCTCGCTCCGGCGTGGGAAAGACCGCAATTCCCTTCTCGTGAAGGAGGAGCCGTTCGGCACGTTCGACGTCGGCACCGCCGAGGTATGCGACGAGGTCGGCTTGCCCCGGCTCCATGACGTTCGACGCTCCGGGAATCGGATCGCCGAAGATTGCCGTGATCACATCGTAGTGATCCCGTGAGGCCGCGA
>JADGOA010000313.1 GCA_017883215.1 Thermoanaerobaculia bacterium
CACGGCCACTCTTCTCGATCAGCACGGACATCTCCTATCCACCTCGACAAAGCAGTACGGCGCGAACTTTTTCGAGCAGGTGGACGCGAAGACATCTATGGGTGTCACACCCGCGCCCGCGATGTGATCGTCGTGTCCGTGTCGTCGGGCAGCCTCTTCATCTACTCCGCGCACGTAGACAACTCGACGAATGACGCAGCGTTTGTGATTGCGGACGCACTTCCCTGAACGCGTAGTCGCAAGACTAGTTCAGAATGAGCGCCGATGACGGGACTTTGCATTTTCTGTCTCGCGTTGACCTACGCCGGAGCAGCGAGATGACCGCACGCAGTGGTTGACGTCGACTCCTGCGCTTTCGTTCGTTGGCTGGAGCTGCAGCTCCGCCGATTTCATTAGCGGCAAGAAAAGCAACGCGCGCGTTCCTCACGCTCGGTTCAGCCCTGTGCCTTCTGCGTGGCGAAGGTATCAATGCGCTGCCGCATCTCGTCCCGCACGCGGCGAAAGACGTTCAGCCGCTCATTCTCGGAGCCGGTCGCGGCGGATGGATCATCGAAACTCCAGTGGAGCCGCTCAGCCTGGCGCGGGAAGATCGGGCACGACTCGTTTGCGCGATCGCAGACCGTGATCACGTAATCCCATCGTTCGTCGAGGAACCGGTCGAGCGTTTTAGAGGTGTGGTGAGAGATATCGATCCCGATCTCCGCCATGACTTTCACAGCGAGCGGATGAACGCGTGTCTCCTCTGTGCCGGCGCTCGCGACCTCGAAGCGATCACCCGCGCTGTGGCGGAGAAGTCCCTCTGCCATCTGACTCCGGGCCGAGTTGTGAGTGCAGAGGAACAGGACTCGTTTCATGCCGGCTTCCTTTCGATTGAGGTGTCGCGGAGCAATCAGGAGGAGCGGTATTTGTGACGCGGAGAACCGCTTCCGGAATGCCGCACGCCAGAAAGAGTGCGAAAACGCGGCAAGCCACCACAAGTCGGGTCATTGCGCCTTCGGCAGCCGGACGATGAACGTCGCGCCCCGCCCGGGCTGGCTTTCCACGTCGATCGTGCCGTGGTGCTGCAGGATGAGGTGCTTGGCGATCGCCAGACCGAGGCCGGTGCCGGCTGTTTCCTGAGAACGGCTCTTGTCGATGCGGTAAAAGCGGCGAAAGATCTTCTCCTTCTCACCGTCGGGGATTCCGATGCCGCGATCGGTGATTCGGACCTCGGCAGCGCCGCCGGCAGCGGCGACGTCGATGAGGATTTCCTTTCCCTCGCCGCCGTATTTCATGGCGTTGTCGATCAGATTCGAGAGAGCTTGCTGAATGCGGAGCGGATCCGCGTTGATGAACACGGGCTCTCCGGTCACGAGGATGCGAACGCGGTGCTGTGCGGCACGCTCGGCGAAGTCCTCGCACAGGTCATCGACCAGTCTTCGCAGATCGATGCGGTGGCGGTCGAGCAGCAGATCGCCCGACTCGATGCGGCTCAGTTCCGAGAGGTCGTCCACGAGCCGCTCCAACCGCAGCAACTGCCGCGACATGACCCGGCGAAGCTGTTCCTGCTCCGTAGCCGTCAGATGTTCCATCCCCTCGTACGTCTCGACTGCGCAGCGCAAGCCGGCCAGCGGCGTGCGCACCTCGTGCGAGAAGTCGGAGATGAAGTTGCGACGGATGACTTCCAGCCGCTCCAGCTGCGTGACGTCGATGAACACCGCCACGGCGGCGATTGCGTCCGACGCCAGGGGCCGGGCCCGCATTTCGATCTTCCGTTCGGCGACGCCGGCGCGAATGGAGAATCGCTCGACCACTTCATCTCCGGCGAATGCGCGGTCGAAGGCGTCGAAAACCGCCGTCACACGAGCCACCTCGCGAAACGGCCTGCCGACGACCGAGCCCGTGCCATCGAAGAGCTCCGCGGATCGGCGGTTCGCCAGCACGATGCGGCGATCTCGGTCCACGGCAAGAACGCCTTCGCTGAGGCCGTCGAGGATCTCGAGATCGAGTGCATGCTGGCGCTTCAGTGCGGCGATGGCGGTCTCCAGCGACGACCGCGTTCGTGCGTTCTCAGCTGCGGCGGCCCTGAAGAAGGGAACGTCGGCCGCGCCGGCGGCGAGCTTCCGGGCGCTCGAGCGCGCGATGGCAACGGTGACCAGCAGGGCCACGCCGAGGATTACGACGGCGATGACGAGAACGAGAATCACTGGGCGTGGCGCGGGGGATCGTAGCGGTAGCCGAAGCCCACCACCGTCGAGATCCGCTCGGCTCCGATCTTTTTTCGCAGATTGCGGATGTGTGCGTCGACGGTCCTGGTCTCCACCTCGTCCGACATGTGCCACACCTCCGAAAGGATCCGCTCGCGCGAGATGACCGAAGACTTGTTGCGCACCAGGAGCCACAGCAGCTCGAACTCCTTCTTGGCCAGCCTCAGCTCGGTTCCATGACGGTAGACTCGGAACGACTTCTCGTCGATCTTCAACTCGCCGTCGTCGTAGGTGGTGGGATCGTCGGGGGCCACGCGGGTCCGGCGCCAGATTGCGGCCACTCGGGCCACGAGCTCGCGAACGCTGAACGGTTTGGTGAGGTAGTCGTCGGCGCCGAGCTCCAGTCCGGTCACGCGGTCGCGCTCGGATCCGCGGGCGGTCAGCATCATGATGGGAATGCCCTGAGTGCGCACATCGCGGCGCAGCTCACGGCAGATCGTAAATCCGTCGAGGTCCGGCAGGTTGAGATCGAGAATGACGAAGTCGAACCCGCCCCGCTGCACGGCCAGAAGGCCGTCCTGACCATGGTCGAACGGGGTGACGTCATAGCCCTCCCTCTCCAGGTTCAGGCGGACGATGAAGGCGATGTCGCTGTCGTCTTCGATCAGAGCGATGCGCTTCATGACATTTCCGGAGAGTGTTTGATCACCCTTCCTTCGACGAGGTAGACGACGGACTCGCAGATGTTCGTTGCGCCATCTGCCATGCGTTCGAAGTACTTCCCGATGAAGGTGAGCCGAATGGCGGACGATATGGTCCGCGGATCCTCGAGCATGTATGTCAGGAGGGTGCGGAACGAATCGACGGTCAGCTGATCGACGGCGTCGTCCTGCCGGATGACAGCACGCGCAAGCTCGACATCACCACGCACGAACGCATCGAGCGCGTGACGGACCATGCCCTCGGCATCTTTGGCCAGGCGGGGCAACTGCACGAGCTGTTTGATCTGAGGCTCGCGGATCAATTCGATCACCCGCTCGCACACGTCCTGCGCCAGATCGGCGATGCGCTCGAGCTCGGGCGTGATCTTCATGACCGCGGCCACGAACCGCAGATCGACGGCCGTAGGTTGCATCTTGGCGATCAACTCGATCACGCGCTGGTCGATCTGCACCTCCATCAGGTCGACCCGATCGTCGTTGGCGATGACCTGATCGGCCAGCAGGGCGTCCCGCTCCAAAAGGGCGCGGATAGACTGCTGGATGGAGTCCTCGACCATGGCCCCCATGCGCAGCAGCATGTCCTTGATCTCTTCGATGTCTTTGTCGAAATGTCGTTGCATCGGTGTCCTTCTAGCCGAAACGGCCGGTGACGTAGTCTTCAGTCATCTTCTCTTTCGGGTTCATGAAGATGGTCTTCGTGTCGCCGTACTCGACGAGTTTTCCCAGCATGAAAAAGGCCGTGCGGTCGGAGACACGCGCCGCCTGCTGCATGTTGTGCGTAACGATGATGATCGTGTAGTTCTCTTTCAGCTCCCAGATCAGCTCTTCGATCTTGGTCGTGGCGATCGGGTCGAGCGCCGATGCCGGCTCGTCCATCAGGACGATCTCCGGATCGACCGCCAGGGCCCGGGCGATGCAGAGACGCTGCTGCTGCCCGCCCGAGAGCGCCAGGGCGGAATCGTGCAGCCGGTCCTTCACCTCGTCCCACAGCGCCGCGCGATGCAGCGACCTCTCCACCGTCTCGTTCAGCTCGCGACGGTTGCGCGTCCCGCCGATGCGCAGACCGTAAGCAACGTTGTCGTAGATCGACTTCGGGAAGGGATTCGATTTCTGGAACACCATCCCGACGCGACGGCGCAGCTCGACTACGTCCGTGCCGGGACCGTAGATGTCCTCGCCGTCGATGGCGATCAGCCCCTCCCCGCGAGCATCGGGGATGATGTCGTTCATGCGGTTGATGGAGCGGATGAACGTCGACTTCCCGCAGCCGGACGGTCCGATGAGCGCCGTGACCTGCCGCGCCGGGACATCGAGGCTGATCCCGTGCAGCACCTTCGCCTGGCCGTAGTAGAAATCGAAATCGCGGACCTCGATTTGGGGAGCCGCCGTCGGTTGTGTGGTGGTCATCGCGGCGGCTTCGCCGAGTGTGGTGATCATGGACGGTTCATCCTCTCGAGACGGCGGACGGCCAATCTGGCCAGGATCGACAGCGCCAGGATCATCATCACCAGCAGGAAAGCGCCGGCCCATGCCTGCCGGTGCC
>JADGOA010000040.1 GCA_017883215.1 Thermoanaerobaculia bacterium
CCCGTCGCCATGACCGCTCTGTTCACGTGGCTCGGGGTGCGGGCGTTCATGAGACGGGCGGTGAGCTGAAGCAGGTCCTGAGTTAATATCAATCAAAGCGGCCCAACGGAAATGCTCCCTCACCGACAGACACAGCGCCATGCGTGCAGGGTTGCCTCTCTCCGGTCCAGATGAATTCACCGTGCTGCCTGACGGGTGGAAAAATAGACTTCGGGCGGCGGGGGCAGTAGACTTCCGGGCAGCCAATTCTCAAAGAGGAGCAACACGTTGAATCCAGTCAAAAGCAATCGCGGTCGCCCCATCGTCCATACCGAGCCGTGGGCGAAGATCACGGTCGTTCTGCTCGACCGTCATGTCGCTTACCTCGATCGTCTGGCCATCGACATCCGCTTGAGGCACGGTAAGGCGATCAGCCGCGCCGAGCTCATTCGCGGCCTGATCGAGGCGGCCTTCCAGAGCGGCATCGATCTGTCGCAGGCTGATTCGCTCGATTCGCTCGTCGATCTCCTTGTCGGCTCGGCCGGTAAGAAGAAAGCGACGCGCTGATCCGCGCTGTTCTGCCGTAAGGTCCTCGGAGCCCCCCGGCTGCGAGGACGGCAATCTCCTGCTCATTGCTTGCAGCAGTGAGATCGATTCCGCTTTCCTCGAAGCGGTCGAGGATCGCTCGAATGGCGTGCGGCCATCCGAACGCGACCGGCATGTCGGGATTCATCGCCTGACTGACCTGCTCCAGGTAATCGAGGTGCACGGCCGAAAGCGCGAGCGTTTCGATCTCATCGCCCTCCGCTCTCCCTCCGGCGGCGACCTTCGTGACGAGCTTCATAGAAAGCCTCTCCCGTTGAGGAGTGACGCGGGTCGAAGATTCCCTACCCACGGCAGAAAAATTTCTGTGTGCCGCCGGCGGGTGGGACTGATCAAGTCACCGGGTCAGCAGGTCACCGGGTCGCCACGGTGACCCGGTGATCTGGTACCCACCCGTTGGCTCGATCCGCAAGGACAGCCTCTCCGCGGGAGAATTCGTTATCGTTGCCACGTGCCCACATACGACGCCGTGGTGGTTGGCGCCGGCCCGAACGGACTCGCGGCCGGGATTCTCCTGGCGCAGGCCGGCATTTCCGTTCAGATCCTCGAAGCGAACGCGATGATCGGCGGCGGTGCCCGCACGGGCGAGCTGACGCTCCCCGGATATCTCCACGATTACTGTTCGGCGATCCATCCGATGGCGATCGTTTCGCCGTTCTTCCGCACGCTTCCCCTGAAGGAGCACGGTCTGTCGTGGTGCGAGTCGCCGCTGTCGGTCGCGCATCCGCTCGACGATGGCGGCGCCGCGATTCTGGAACTGTCGCTCGAGAAGACCGCAGAGGGACTGCAACGGGACGGCCCGGCGTACCGCGGGCTCATGGAACCGTTCGTCCGCCACGCTGCGCAGCTCGTTCCCGAGATTCTCAGGCCCATCGCGCACGTTCCGCGGCACCCGCTGCTCCTGGCGCGACTCGGACTGGCCGGCCTTCGATCGGCGCAGTCAGTCGCGAAGCGCTTCGAGACCGATCGCGCACGGGCGCTCTTCGCCGGATGTGCGGCTCACTCGTTTCTTCCTCTCGATCGGGCGGGGTCGGCATCGTTTGGAATCGTGCTTGCGCTGACGGGGCACACCACCGGCTGGCCTTGCGCCCGGGGCGGGTCGGGCGCGATCGCCGAAGCGCTCGCGTCCCACTTTCGCTCGCTTGGCGGCGTCATCGAGACGTCACATCCTGTGCGCTCGATGCGCGACATCGCACGATCTTCGCGGGCTGTGATCTTCGATGTTGGACCGCGGCAGCTCGCGGACATCGCCGCAGCCGACCTGCCGTCACGCTACGTGGAGAAGCTGCGCGACTTCCGCTACGGGCCCGGCGTGTTCAAGGTCGACTGGGCTCTCGACGGGCCGATTCCGTGGCGTGCGCGAGAGTGCCGGCAGTCGGCGACGGTTCATGTCGGCGGCACGTTCGAGGAAATCGCCGAGCACGAGTCAGCGATCTGGCGCGGTCGGACGACGGCGCGGCCCTTCGTCCTCGTTGCCCAGCAGAGCCTCGTCGACAACACGCGTGCTCCGGCGGGAAAGCAGACCGGCTGGGCGTACTGTCACGTCCCGCAAGGATCGACGGAGGACATGACGGAGCCGATCGAGGCACAGCTGGAACGGTTCGCCCCCGGGTTTCGCGACCGCATCCTTGCGCGCCACACGATGAATTCGGAGCAGTACCAGGTTCACGACGCCAATCTCATCGGGGGCGACATCGCCGGCGGTGCGAACGATCTCGCGCAGTTTCTGGCGCGCCCGTTCCCGACGCTTCACTTGTCCGATCCATACGCGACGCCGAACCAGCGCATCTACATCGGCTCGAGCTCCACCCCGCCCGGTGGCGGAGTCCACGGTATGTGTGGCTACTGGGCAGCGCGATCAGCCCTCAGCCGGGTGTTTGGAAAGAGCGAGCGGGCTCTGGGGCATACGCGCTAACTTAGGACCTGTAGGGACGCGCAGCAGCGCGTCCGCAGCTTTGTGCCCCGAGAGCGGACGCGCTGCTGCGCGTCCCTACAAAACAGTAAGTTAGCGGGTATGGGGGTCGGGGCTCGGAGGCGAGAGCGGACGGTTCGGCGCCCGACCCCTGACCCCCGACCCCCGACCCCCTGCCTCTTGGATGTCCGCCCGTTTCCCATCAGTGGACAATGCCGAACACGTAGTAGAGAAGGCAGAGGAGCGCCAGGACCACCGAGCCGGCGCGGACATCTCTCCATCGGCCGGCCATCAGCTTCATGACCGGGTGAAGGACCAGCCCCGCCGTCAATCCGTTGGCGATGTTGTACGTGAACGCCATCACCACGATGGTCGCGAATGCCGGTCGCGGATTCGATGTATGCGCCGCTCGTGGAGGTGCCGACCAGGCCGCTGAAGATACAGGCGAGCGCATCGACGGTCATCGGCTTTTCGATTTGCGGAAAGTTGCCTTTCTCGTCGAGCATCCCGGCGGCAGCACCGACGCCGACGAGCGTGCCGAGCGTGTCCAGGAGAGACATCAGGAACAGGGTCAGGAGAAAACAGCCCGATTCCCGCGGCAAAGCTGTGCTTCAGAGACGGCGACACGGCATCCGCCAGCCACGTGCGAACCCCGAGAAATGTGATCACGAGAAAGACGATGCCGCTGACGAACACGGCGCCGAGTCGTAGCTGCCATCCGATGCCGAAGGCAGCCAGCCCGAAAGCGATGAACGCGTTCTCGCCCATGTACGGTGCTACGGCGATGGGCCGGTTGGCGTAGAGGCCCATCAGCAGGGTTCCGAATGCGGCCGTCAGGATCGTGGCCACGGTGCTCGGTCCGGAGGGAATGCCGGCGAACTCGAGAATGGCCGGGTTCACGACGATGATGTACGCCATCGACACGAACGTCGTGATCCCGCCGACGATCTCCGTGCGGAGAGTGCTGCCGCGTTCAGCGACGCGAAAGCGCGCGAGCATGGAGGGATTCTAAGTCCTGAGTCCTGAGTCCTAAGTCCTGAGATTGCCGGGTTGAGTTGTCACGTTGCGAGGCGACTCCTCCGCGAGTCGGCACGTCCCCCCTCAGGACTCAGGACTCGGCACACGCGCGCACTCTGCACAAACAAGAAAAGGCGCGCCGCGAGGCGCGCCCGGTCGACGGCGATTGCGGCTACGCCGTCACTTGACCTGAATGTTGTCGATGACCCGCTTCACGCCATGGACGCTGTTCGCTGCATCGCGAATCGCGTTCCGCTGCGTCACGGTATCGACTGTCCCGGTCAACGTCACCACGCCGCTGTCGACGGTCACGCCGATCTCAGTAGCTTGTGTCGGGTAGATCGCGGCGATCTTTCCCTTGACGTCCACTTTCATCGCTTCGTCCGTCGGGATGACGCGGTTGATCGAGCCGCACGCCAGCCCGAAGATCAGCAGGAAGACCGTGGCGAAATACAACTTCCGATTCATTTGACTGCCTCCTTTTTTTGTCGCTGCAGCGATCGGTAGTAGCAATCGCTGTACCGGGCTGCGGGTCGACGGCAGCAGCCTCTGCCGTTGAAGCAGGCGCGCCGCCGCCTGAACGTTGCCAGGCGGACACCGAAGCACTGACTGCTTCCGAGCTCACGCCGACATGCGCTGGGAGGCGGGCGGAAGAAATCCCTTCACGGCGGCGAGCAGCGAGAAGAGATCGAAAGGTTTCGGGAGGACGAGATCGGCGTCGGCGAAGCTGTCCGTCTCGCCCATGGCGGAGGTGACGATGACCGCTGGCCGTGGCTGTGGTCCGCGCATGATCTGGGCAAGAACGGAGCGCCCGTCGAGGCGCGGCATCATCACGTCGAGAATGACGACGGCGTAATCGCGGAGCAAAAGCTTTTGAAGAGCATCGCATCCGTCCGACGCGGTGTCGACGTCAGTTCCAGAACGGCGAAGCGCGGCCACCAGAAGCTGACGGATTCCTTCGTCATCATCGACGACCAGGACACGGGATGACATGAATGCCTCGGCCCAATGGCGGCACATGCAATTCAATGATTGCACTCGCCATGCCTGAGGACGGAGAGGACCCGAGATCGTCAATTTGTGTGGCACAGACAGGAGTGTCTGTGCCACAGGTCGCCCCCCCTGACTGGCGCTCAGCGGCGACGGTCGCCGCCGCCGAAAAGGCGAAGCAGCATCAGGAAGAGGTTGATGAAGTCGAGGTATAGAGCCAGAGCGCCGATGATCGCCAGGTTCTCCTGCATGGGGCCGGTGACCGTGGCGTAGGACTTCAGTTTCTGCGTGTCCCATGCCGTCAGGCCGACGAAGACGAGCACGCCGAGAACGCTGACCATGAATCCGAGGGCGCTGGAGTGAATGAAGACGTTCACGATCGAGGCGATGACGAGGCCGATGAGCCCCATGAAAAAGAACGATCCCCAGGAGGTGAGGTCGCGCTTCGTGACCATGCCGTAGACGCTCATGGCGCCGAACATCCCGGCGGCGGTGACGAATGCCTGGAAGATCGTCGCCTGTGTGTAGGCGAAGAAGATGACGCTGAGAGTGAGGCCGTTGATCAGGGAGAAGACCAGAAACATGGAGGCCGCGGCCGCAGGCGAGAGCCGCCTCAGTGCCGCTGACAGAATTAGGACAAGTCCGAACTCGGCGATGAGCAGAACCCACCGCAAAGGCGTCCCGAAGACGAGTTGCTGCATGGCGGGGGAGCTGACGACCCAGACGGCTGCGAACGCCGTCAGAAGAAGGCCGCCGAACATCCACGCGTATACCGAGCGGATGAACGTCCGCACCCGCAAATCGGTTTCTGCGGTGCTGGAGCTGATCCACGCCGGCTGTTGATCGAATCTATCCATTAAGAGTCCCTCCGATTCGCCGCGATGATAACAACGGCTTCCGCCGGTGCATTCGCCGGCCTCGACTGAGATTCGCGGCACTGGCGAGATCGACGAGCGGGGCGGCACAAAGGGCGACTCGGTCACGACCCCAAACGGCTTTTCCCTCAGCAGCTTACGTGATGTAGGAACGCTCTTTGCCAAGGGAATTAACAATGGTAGACTCAGGTTTAGTCTTTCAGTAAACTTGATAGCAGCATGCTCACATGCTCCTAAGTCACAGAAGGAGAAGGGAACTATGGCCAAGATCATCGGCATCGACCTCGGAACGACCAACTCGGTCGTCTCGATCATGGAGGGGAACGAGCCGAAAGTCATCGTCAACGCCGAGGGGAGCCGTCTGACCCCTTCCGTGGTCGGCTTCGCGAAAAACGGCGAGCGTCTCGTCGGTCAGGTGGCGAAGCGCCAGGCAATCACCAATCCCGAGAACACCGTCTTCTCGATCAAGCGGTTCATGGGTCGGAAGTTCGACGAAGTGAACGAAGAGATGAAGATGGTCCCGTACAAGGTCGCGCGAGCGTCCAACGGCGACGTCCGAATCGACGTGCAGGGGAAGCTGTACTCGCCCCCTGAGATCTCCGCGATGATCCTTCAGAAGCTGAAGCAGGCGGCCGAAGACTATCTGGGCGAAAAAGTGGACCGCGCCGTCATCACCGTGCCGGCGTATTTCAACGACTCCCAGCGCCAGGCTACCAAGGATGCCGGGGAGATCGCCGGCCTGAAGGTGGAGCGCCTCGTCAACGAGCCGACGGCGGCCGCGCTCGCGTACGGCCTCGACCGGAAGAAAGACGAGACCATCGCCGTGTACGACTTCGGCGGCGGGACGTTCGACATCTCCGTCCTGGAAGTGGGTGAGGGCGTGGTGGAAGTGAAGTCGACCAACGGCGACACGCACCTGGGCGGAGACAACATCGATCAACGACTCATCGACTGGATCGCCGACGAGTTCCGGAAGGACCAGGGCATCGATCTGTCCAAGGACAAGATGGCTCTGCAGCGCCTGAAGGAAGCGGCGGAGAAGGCGAAGATCGAGCTCTCGTCGACGATGACGACCGACATCAATCTCCCCTTCGTCACGGCGGACGCTTCCGGTCCGAAGCACCTCAACCTGCAGCTGACGCGGGCGAAGTTCGAACAGCTCGTCGGCGACATCCTCGAAAAGACGATGGGACCGTTGAAGCAGGCGCTTCAGGATGCGGGCATGCAGCCGAAGGACATCGACGAAGTCGTGCTGGTCGGCGGCTCGACGCGCATCCCGATGGTGCAGCGCCTCGTGCAGGAGTTCTTCGGCAAAGAGCCGCACAAAGGCGTGAATCCCGACGAGGTCGTGGCAGTGGGCGCGGCCGTGCAGGGCGGGGTTCTCGGCGGCGACGTCAAGGACGTGCTCCTGCTCGACGTGACTCCGCTGTCGCTCGGCATCGAGACTCTCGGCGGCGTCATGACGAAGCTGATCGAGCGCAACACGACCATCCCCACGCGGAAGTCGGAGACCTTCTCGACGGCCGCTGACAACCAGACCTCGGTTGAGATCAAGGTCTGCCAGGGCGAGCGCGAGATGGCAGCGGCGAACAAGCTGCTCGGCGCGTTCCACCTGATCGGACTTCCGCCCGCGCCCCGCGGCATGCCGCAGATCGAAGTCACATTCGACATCGACGCCAACGGCATCATGAACGTCTCGGCCAAGGACCTCGGGACCGGCAAAGAGCAGAAGATCACCATCACCAGCTCTTCCGGCCTGTCGAAGGACGACGTCGAGCGCCTGGTCAAGGACGCGGAATCGCACGCCGCTGAAGACAAGCAGCGGCGCGAGGAGATCGAAGCGAAGAACCAGCTCGACTCGCTCGTCTATCAGGTCGAGAAGATGCTCAGCGAGAATCGCGAGAAACTCGCCGGAGGAGACGTCGCGGGCCTGGAAAGCGCCATCACGGAGGGTCGCAAGGCGATGGAGCAGGGTGGAATCGACAACCTGCGCCGCGCCACCGAGAACCTGACCAAGGCCTCGCACAAGCTCGCGGAGGTCATGTACCAGCAGACCGGCGCGAACGCCGGAGCAGGCGCGGGTCCAGGATCGCAGTCCGGTCCGGCTGGCGGCGAGAGCGGCTCGTCCAAGGACGACGTCATCGATGCCGAAGTCGTCGACGAAGAGAAGCGGTAATGATTCGAACTGGAGGGCGGCCCTGGGCCGCCCTCCGAGTGATCAGCGACTAGTGATCAGTGATCAGTGGATTCAGGCGGCACTGATCACTGATTACTGATCACTCCGTCTACACTGGAGAAACGAATGACACGCCGCAGAGCCGACGGATACGTGATGATCTCGATCATCTCGGAGCGATACAACATCCATCCGCAGACGCTGCGCCTGTACGAGCGCGAGGGACTGATCAAGCCTGCTCGAACTTCCGGCAACACCCGCTTGTACGGAGAGGACGAGATCAAGAAACTCGAGATGATCCTCACCTTGACGCGCGACCTCGGTGTCAATCTCGCGGGAGTCGAGGTCGTGCTGCACTTTCAGCGGATGATGGCCGACGCCGACATGGAGTTCGACCGCCTGCTCACCTTCATCCGCCAGACGCTTCTCGACAAGCGTCACGGGATCGAGCGCACCAACGCTCTCGTCAGAGCGCCGGGAAGGCACGTGACGAGAAGGTAGTCATGCGTGTCATCCCGAGCCGGTCAACGGCGCGTGCGCCGCTGGAGCGAAAGTGACACTGTCATTCCGAGCCTGGGCACAGCGCTGCGCGCAGCTGACGGTGGAAGAAACCTCATAAATACAGGAGGTTTCTTAGAAGATGAGCGAGGGATGACACCTGCGCGGTCACGGCCAAACTCCAGGGCACGGCTGCGCCGTGCCGAACTCTCGTGGGTGGGGGGGTAACGAGCCGCCCGCCCACCAGGATTCGGCACGGCGCAGCCGTGCCCTACGGGATCTTCCATTGCATCTTCAGAGCAGAGGGTGACAGCGGCAGCGCCGCTCGTCGGGAGTTTGGCTGCGGCTCTGGCGACGATCCGCCAGGGCGAGAGAGAGGATGGGTTTGATGCCGGGCGTGAAGTGCAGCGTCTACGCCGCCCGGCGAACGATTTACGCGTCGAACGCGCTCAACGCTTCATGCTCCGTCTCGTACACCGAGAACATCGGCAGCAGATTCGTCAGCCGCAGGGTCTTGGTGACGCGGTCTTGCGGCTTGAGCAGGCGGAGGGATGCGCCCTGCCGCGTGGAGGCCTTCAGTGACTGCACGAGCTCGCCGAGTCCGTTGCTGTCGATGTAGTCCATGTCGGAGAGGTTGAGGAGGATCTTCTTGAAACCGGAGTCGAGCAGCTCACCGACGACAGCCGGCAGAACGGCATCGCCGACGCCGGCCGCGAGCCGTCCCTCGAAGTCGACGATGGCAACGTCTTTCGTTTTGCGGACCGAGATATTCATGCGGGCGGATCATACCAGTGCGAGGCTGGGCTCGTTGATTGGGTCACGAGGTTGCGAGGTCACGAGGTTGCGAGGTGGTGGTCATCCACATCTTCGCAAAGTGAAACCTCGCGACCTCGCGACCCCAACATTGATCATTCGACGCGGGCGCGTCACGATGGGCCAGCTTGAACCTCGTTCTCCTCTTCCCTGACGACTTCGTCGAAGACAACCGCGTCGTTCTGCGCGGCCGGCGCCGCGAGCACATCGCACAGGTGCATCGGGCCGGGGCAGGCGACTCGCTGGTCGTCGGCCTCATCGATGGAAAGGCCGGCTCCGGCACGATTACGCGGCTCACACCTGACGAAGTGGAGCTCGTGGTGTCGCTCGATGGCGAGCCGCCGCCGGCGCTGCCGGTGACTCTGGTCGTCGCTCTGCCGCGGCCGAAGGTGTTGAATCGCATCGTGGCCGGCGCGACTTCGCTCGGGGTCAAGAAGATCTTCCTCGTCAACTCATGGCGAGTCGAAAAGAGCTACTGGAAGAGTCCGCGGCTATCCGTGGAGAACCTCCGCGAACAGGCTACTGCCGGTCTCGAGCAGGCGCGTGACACCGTCATGCCGAAGATCGAGCTCCGCCGGCTGTTCCGCCCGTTCGTCGAGGAGGAGCTGCCTGGCATCGCCGCCGGGACGACGGCGCTCGTGGCGCACCCGCGAGCGGCAGCCGAGTGCCCGCGCGATCTCGAGGGCGCGATCACCCTCGCCATCGGTCCCGAAGGCGGCTTCATCGACCCCGAGATCGCCTCACTCGAGCGCGCCGGATTCCGCGCCGTCTCGCTGGGACCACGCATACTCCGCGTCGAGACCGCAGTCGCGGCGCTCATCGCGCGGCTGGTGTGACAGACAGGTCGCGAGGTTTCGAGGTCACGAGGTCGGCTGATAACCAGGTGGCCGGGTCACCTGGGGACTGACGCCGCTCGTTGCACATGAACCTCGTGACCTCGTGACCTCGAAACCCCGCGACCCGGTGACCCGCCACGCCCCATCATCCTGGCTCCGATCTCGCAACCTGTTCGTTGTAGTCAATCTGATCGGGAGGGTGGTCCTTGAAATCAATTTCGGCGGTGCTCGTGCAGGCAGTCCTGGTGGCGGTTCTCGCCCTGTCAGCCGGGCGCGCGGAGGCATCAGCGGTCGAGAAGCAAACGAACAGATCCACGGACGTCGCCTCGCACGCGGCCTCGGCGTCGAAGAAAATCCAACGAGACGCGTCAGCTCCGTTGGCGATATCCACAGCCGATTCGAAAACCGCCGACACGGAGACAGCGGGCGAGGAAAGCGGCACTCCGGGGCCGTGTCATTGGTGGCAGTTCCGGCGATGCGAAAAGCCCCGCGCCGACACGCTTCCGCCGGACGCGCCGAAGGACGGGCCGGTCATCACAGTCGATGTGTCGACGCACACCGCTTATCTCTTTCAGGGCGGCGAGCTCGTCGCGAAATCGCCGGCTGCCACAGGCAGTGAAAAGCTGCTGAAGAAGGGGATGCGAGTGTGGCTCTTCCATACGCCGGAGGGCCATCTGCGAGTGCTGCGGAAGATCGTCGACCCGGTCTGGACGAAGCCTGACTGGGCCTTCATCGAAAACGGTGATCGCGTTCCGCCGCCCGATTCGCCGAAGCGTCAGGTGAGGGGTCACCTCGGGAGATACGCGCTCGACCTCGGCGACGGCATCCTGATCCATGGCACCGATGATCCGAGCTCGATCGGCAAGCCGGTCTCGCACGGCTGCATCCGGCTTCCGGAGGAGATGCTCGAGACGGTGTACAAGGCGGCGAAGGTCGGGACCGACGTCTACATCTTCGAGAGCGACGTGCCGCAACAGGCATCCGCCCCCGAGCACCATAGCGATCTCGATTACCACTAGCCCACTCCGGCATGGGGCATGGGGCATGGGGCATGGGTGAGGACTCGCGCACCCATGCCCCATGCTTCATGCCCGTCGCTGCTCAGCACTCGCTAATCACCGCCAAATGCTTGACGCCGCCATTAGAATGCCGCCCGTTCGAAAGGAGCGTGCATGGCAACGATCAAGAAGGTCGGAGTCCTCGGCTGTGGCCTGATGGGCTCGGGCATCGCGCAGATTTGTGCTCAGGCGGGTTATGACACCGTCGTCCGCGAGGTCGAGCAGAAGTACATCGACAAGGGGCTCGGCGGCATCGACAAGAGCCTCGGGAAGTTCGTGGAGAAGGGGAAGCTCGCCGCTGCCGACAAGGACGCTGCGATGGGACGGCTGCAGGGGACGACATCCCTCGATGACCTGGCCGACTGCGACATCGTCATCGAAGCGATCATCGAGAACGCTCAGCTGAAAAAAGAGACGTATGCCGAGCTCGATCGCATCGTGAAGAAGGATGCCATCTTCGCTTCGAACACGTCGTCGCTGACCATCACGGAGCTGTCGATGGCCACGGCGCGGCCGAAGCAGTTCGCCGGCCTGCATTTCTTCAATCCCGTTCCGCTGATGAAGCTCGTGGAGGTCGTGAGAACGATTCTGACGAGCGATGAGACCTTCGATACTGCTTTCGCGTTCGCGAAGAGCGTCGGCAAGGATCCGGTCTCGTGCCGCGACAATTCCGGCTTCATCGTCAACCGGCTGCTGGTCCCGTACATCCTCGACGCCATCCGCGGCTTCGAGGAGGGAATCGGATCGATTGCCGACATCGACAAGGCCATGATGCTGGGCTGCGGCTATCCGATGGGGCCGTTCACGCTCCTCGATTTCGTCGGGCTCGACACGACCTACTACATCACGAAGGTGATGTACGACGAGTACCAGGAGAAGCGTTTCGCCGCGCCGCCGCTGCTCCGCAAGATGGTTCTCGCCGGCCGCTTCGGCCGGAAGAGCGGAGCCGGTTTCTACGATTACGCCGGCGAGAAGCCGGTGCCGTTCGATCAGAAATAGACGTGGCGCAGGCACTCCTGCCTGCGCTGCACCGACCGATGTCTTTCGCAGAAAAAGGAGGCACAAACAGGAGTGTCTGTGCCACATGAGGTCAGAAGATGCCTTACGACAATCTCGAGAACGTCAAAACGGAAAACCGCGACGGAGTTCTGGTCGTCACCATCGACCGGCCGAAGGTTCTGAACGCGCTCAACGCGCAGACCGTCCGCGAGATCGGCCGCGTGTTCGACGAAGCGCGCGACGACGCGTCGGTGCGTGCGGTGGTCCTGACCGGCGGGGGAGAAAAGGCCTTCGTCGCCGGCGCAGACATCAACGAGCTGGCGAAGATGGATCCGATCAGCGGGAAAAGGACTTCGGAGATCGGTCAGGACATCCTCCTGAAGATCGAGCGCTTCCCGAAGATCGTCATCGCCGCGGTCAACGGCTTCGCCCTGGGCGGCGGTTGCGAGATCGCGCTGGCCTGTCACATCCGCATCGCCTCCGAAAAGGCGCAGCTCGGCCTCCCCGAAGTCACGCTCGGCATCATCCCCGGCTACGGCGGCACGCAGCGGCTGGCGCGCCTCGTCGGCAAGGGAAAAGCGCTGGAGATCATCTGTACGGCCGACCGCGTGCCAGCAGCCGAAGCCGAGAGAATCGGCCTGGTCAACAAGGTGGTCCCGCCCGATCAGCTGATGAGCACCGCGGAAGAGATGGCGCGGAAGATCGCCTCCCGCGGCCCGGTGGCCGTCCGCTGCGCGATCGAAGCGGTGATGAACGGCAGCGAGATGCCGTTCGAAGAAGGGCAGTTTCTCGAGGCCACGCTCTTCGGTCTGCTCTGTTCGACCGAGGACATGAAGGAAGGGATGAATGCCTTCCTGGAGAAGCGTGCCGCGAATTTCAAGGGAAAGTAGGTCGAGCAGACCGCGGTCTGCGGTCCGCGGTCTGCAGAGTGGTCACTTCCGCGAGCCTGTTAAACTCGCGCCCATACCGCATGGATGACACCCCCGAGCGCCTGATCCACGACTGGAATGCGGCGGAGCCTCCGCAGCGGCCGTCGAAGAAGATCGAGTTCGACGACGAGACTCTGCGCGACGGCCTGCAATCGCCGTCGGTCACCGATCCCTCGATCGAGCAGAAGCTGCGCGTGCTGCACTACATCAACGCGCTCGGCATCGACAACGCCGACATCGGGCTTCCCGGCGCGGGGCCGCACGTGCAGAAGACGGTCGAGCGCCTGGCGCGGGAGATCGTCGAGCAGAAACTCTCCGTCTACCCCAGCGCCGCCGGACGGACGCACGAGAACGACATCAAACCGATCGTGGAGATCTCCGGCCGCGTCGGAATCCCCATCGAGGCCGACCTCTTCATCGGATCGTCGTCGATCCGCCAGTTCGCCGAGGGGTGGAGCCTCGACTGGCTCGTCGAGCAGTCGGCGAAAGCGGTGCGGTTCGCGGTGGGGCACGGCCTCCCCGTCATGTACGTCACTGAAGACACGACGCGGGCCAGGCCGGAAGACATCGAGAAGCTCTACACCGCGGCCATCGACGCCGGCGCTTCGCGCATCTGCGTCGCCGACACGGTCGGACACGCCACGCCGTGGGGTACTCGCAGTCTCGTTCGCTTCGTGCGGAAGCTCGTCGACCGTCTCAACCCCGACGTGAAGATCGACTGGCACGGCCACCAGGACCGCGGTCTGGGCGTGATCAATTCGGTCGCCGCTCTCGAAGCGGGAGCCGACCGGGTTCACGGGTCGGCAGGCGGCATCGGCGAGCGCGTCGGCAACACGCCCATCGATCTGCTCATGGTGAATCTGAAGCTGATGGGGTGGATCGAGAACGACGTTTCCCAACTCGGCGAATACGTGAAGTTCGTTTCCGACGCCGTCCGGATTCCGCTGCACGTCCTCTACCCTGTCTTCGGCCGCGACGCCTTTCGCACCGGCACCGGCGTCCACGCCGCCGCAATCATCAAGGCGAAAAGGAAGGGAAGCGACTGGCTCGCCGACCGTGTTTACTCGAGCGTTCCGGCATCGATGTTCGGCCTGGCGCAGATCATCGAGGTCGGTCCGATGTGCGGTCTCTCGAACGTGATCTACTGGCTCGCGGCACACGGCTATCCAGAGGAAGAGTCGCTGTCGAAGGAAATCCTGCAGATCGCGAAATCGACGAACCGCGTTTTGACTGATGAGGAGTTACACTCCGCCGTCCGGCGTTGGCAGGAGAGCGAAAGGCATGAGGCATGAGTCGGCGAGAACTCCACTCATGCCCCATACCTCATGCCTCGCGAGCCCGAGTGGCGAAATGGCAGACGCAGCAGACTCAAAATCTGCCGGGGTAAACCCCCATGTCGGTTCGAGTCCGACCTCGGGCACCATTGCTCAGCGTGTAGCGAGTAGGGCGTAGGGAACGGCCCACGCTCGCCGGTCGCGGGTTGAGTTGATGACAATTCGACCTCGCAACCTCGCAACCTCGTGACCTCGGGTAGGTGCCAGCCCCAGCCGCACCGTTCACTGTTTCGGCGCAGGTGTAACGCACTGCCTATGGGCGATTTGGCGGGATTGCCGCTTAGAATTGCCGGCGTATGACTTTCCGAGCCCCTCTGTTCGTCTCGCTTTGTTTGCTCTTCGGTCTGAGCTCGTTTGCCGCCGACGGTCCGATGGCCGTCCGCGAGCGCCTCGTGCTGAGGGCCACCCGCCACTACATTCTCGAGCCGCAGCACGTCCTGAGCGCGAGCGAACGCAGCGACCTAGCAGCAAAAGGTTGTGTGATCCAACGCGCGCTGACGGGTGGCCGTTTGCTCGTCAGCATCGACGGAGACTCGACAGAGGTGGCGTCTGATCTGCGTGTGCGAAGCATCGCGCCTTTGACCGCCAACGGGAAGCTGGAACGCTCTGCATACCGTGTCATCGCAGACGCGAAGCCCTTCGCGCGCTTTCGCGTGCTCTTCCACGAGGATGTCACATTCGCCGCCGCGCGTTCCGCGGTAATCGGCGCTGGCGCCGCACTCGAGGATCCGCTTGCGTTCGACTTCGGACCGCTCCGAAACCTCAATGTCCGTAGCGCCTCCTCCGCCAATGTGTACGCTCTCGCCGAAGATGAGCGCGTGTTCCTCATCTACGGCGCCCCACGGCGCCGTGCGCGGACTCTCAACGCCTCGTCCGCTTTGATGTCGCACGTGAACTCCGTTCAGGCGTCGCCATACTCACTGACCGGCAAAGGCGTCGTCCTCACGTACTTTGAACTCGCTCCGGCGGACGCTGCGCACGCCGAGTTCGGCGGTAGGCTTCAGATCAGGCTTACTTGCGGGTCGTCGCTGGCCGATCCCGGCTGTTACGACCAGAACAACAAGGAGCATGCGACGCATACAGCGGGAACGATGATTGCCTCGGGGATTTCTTCGGAAGCGAAAGGCATGGCCCCCGCGGCAAGTCTCGTGGAGTTTCATGCTGCAGACGAGAACAACGTCTGGTTGACAGACAAACAGACGACGATCCATACGCTCGGCTCGGTCGCTGACAGCAACTCGTGGGGCTACGTCACGAACTGGTGCCCCGCCACGACGTGCACTCCTCCGAACAACGGGACGCCGAATACCTCGTGGGTGTGGACCGATGACCTCGCTGGAGCTTACGACTCCGAGTACAACCCCGCGTTGGACAAGATCGCGCTCACGAACGGGTCGCTAATGGTGTTCTCAGCAGGCAACGAGGCGCAGACCGTGGGTCCCAGCATTCCGTGGTACATCCACAACCACGTCGACCAGAATGGCGACGCAACCGTAGAGATCTACTGCTATTCCGCGAATGGAAGCGGACTAGACTGCCCTGCGCCGTGCACGTCGGGAACGCAATACTGCGAAACCGAAACCGTCCGGCATCCATCGCACAATCCGTACGGCTCGATCGGATGGCTTGCGAGCAGCAAGAACGTGATCTCAGTCGCGGCGCTGTCGACCCCCGACTTTCGCGCGAACTTCAGCTCCTGCGGCCCAACACAGGACGGGCGCATCAAGCCCGAAATCTCAGCGCTGGGTGTCGGTGTGTATTCGACGATTGCGGGAAGCGCATGCAGCGCCAATCCACCGCCGCCGCAGTGCTACGCCAACATGAGCGGCACATCGATGGCGGCGCCCGTAATCGCCGGCGGATCAGCGCTTCTCGTGGAGCAGTGGCGGAAGACGTTCGGCGGCGCTTCGCCGTCGCCCGATGTGTTGAAAGCACTCGAGATCTTCGGGGCTGACGACATTGGTAATGCCGGTCCTAGCTATGACACCGGTTACGGCCTGTTCAACGCGAAGACCTCCGCCGACACGATTATCGCCGACGGTGGCAAGGGGACACGCATCAAGATCGACAGCGCTGCGAACGGGCAACGATTCGATCACCCGGTCACGGTCTCATCGACGGGAACTCTGCGCGTGGTACTGAGCTGGTTCGATCCCGAGATCGTCCCGCTGGCAACCGATCCCGCGAACATCAAGACGCTC
>JADGOA010000314.1 GCA_017883215.1 Thermoanaerobaculia bacterium
ACCGAGGTTTGCGGTACCCCACTCCCCTTGCATCCCCTCGCCCCGCGGACGTTCGCTTCACGCGGCTGCACGTCCAGCGCCGCGGGGCGAGGGGACCGAGCCCGCCAATTCGTTGGCGAGGGATTCCTCGCCGCGCTCCACCGGTCCCCTACTCCAATCCGTATTTTCTCCTCTTCTCCAGCAGCGTCTTCCGGTTGATCCCCAGAATCGTCGCTGCGCGCGAGAAGTTCGATTTCGTCTGCCGCAGGATCTCGCGGATGTAGCGCTTCTCGAGCTCGTCGAGCGTCCACTGATCACACACGGCGGCCGAGACGAGCGAGGTGGCGTCGCGCAGCCGCTCCGCGAGCGACCCGACACCGATCCTGTCCGAATCCTCGAGCAGCGCGGCGCGTTCGACGACGTTCTTCAGCTCGCGGATGTTTCCCGGCCACGGATAGCCGGTGAGCACCTCGAGCGCTTCGGGCTCGAAGCTCCGCAGGATCTTCCGGGCCGGTGTAGAACCTGGGGCTTCGCTGCGCCGCGCGACGCGCGCGACGCGAAGAAATCCCGCGGCGAGCAGCGGGATGTCCTCCCTCCGCTCGCGCAGCGGCGGAAGGGTCAGCGTGACGACGTTGATGCGGTAGAAGAGATCGCGGCGGAACTCGCCTCGGGCGACGAGCCCGTCGAGGTCGACGTTCGTCGAAACGATCACGCGCGCTGCGAAGGCGACGTTCTGATGACCGCCGAGCCGCGTGAAGCGCTTCTCTTCGATGGCGCGGAGAAGCTTGGCCTGCAGCGGAGTGGTCAGCGCGGCGATCTCGTCGAAATACACGGTGCCGTCCTTCGCCGCCTCCAGCTTCCCGATCCTGCGGACCTTCGCGTCGGTGAACGTCCCCGGCTCGTATCCGAACAGCTCGCTCTCGAAGAGGTCGTGCGGGATGCTCGCGCAGTCGATGTGAACGAAGGGGAGCTCGCGGCGCGCGCCGCAGGCGTGGATGGCGGCGGCCAGATGGTCCTTCCCGACGCCCGACTCGCCGAGGATCAGGACGGGTACGTCGTGGTCGACGAGCTTCTCGACGGTCGCGAGAAGTGACCGCATTCCGCGGTTGCGGGTGCGAAAGAGATCGCGGAGCTCGATCTCACGACGTTTTTTTGAGCGCATGCCGCGGCTGCTCGGCCTCTCCGGTGTACTCCGCCGTCACGTTCGGCGCATCACCCCAGAGGCGCTCCAGCCCGTAAAAGCGACGCGTCTCTTCGGTGAAGATGTGGAAGATGAAGTCGCCGAAGTCGAGCAGGATCCAGCGGCCCGGCGTGGTTCCTTCGACGAGCAGCGGCTTGACGCGCATTTCCTCGCGCAATGTTTCCTGCACGTTGTCTGCGATGGCCTGCGTCTGGCGCTCGTTCGAGGCCGAGGCGAGGAGGAAGTAATCGGCAATCGACGTGAGCTCGCCGACCGAGAGGACACTCAGGTCGAACGCTTTCTTGTCGAGAGCTGCTGCGACTGCAAGCTTCACACGCTTTTTGATCGGATCCTTCACGTGGTCCCCTTCATGAAGCACGGTACAGTCCGTAATGGTCAATGTAGCGCGCGACGCGAGGATCGACAAAAGAATCGATCGGCTCACCCGCGCGAATCCGTTTGCGTATCTCCGTCGACGAGATCGGGACCACGGCGTTCCGGGCCACGACCACCGAACCGTTTGCCGGCCGGCTGCCGGGCTCGTCGACGACAGCGATCTTCGTCCTGGCCCTGCTTTCGACGCCGCCGACCGTGCTCGCAACCGCCTGTGCTCCTCGGCTGAGCACCACGAAGTTCGCCAGCTCGAGAATCCTCGGGAACGACTTCCACTGGTCGAGTTGCGCGACGTTATCGTCGCCGATGATCCAGTCGAGGGTCGCATCGGCGTACTCCGCGCGAAATGACTCGAGCGTGTCGACGGTGTACGAGATCGCGTCTCGCTCGAGCTCCCATGGCGAGATCCAGACGAAGCCGAAGGGGGCGGTGGCGAGCGCCGCCATGGCGAAGCGGTGATACGCCGATGCGGCGGTTCGATCCGCTTTGAACGGCTGCCGGCGGGCAGGAACGTAGACGACGCGGTCCCACTGCATGGCGTCGCGCACGGCAAGGAGCGGGTCGAGGTGCCCGCGATGAAACGGATCAAACGTGCCGCCGCAGATTCCGATCTTCATTCCTGTCGTCGTCATCCGGAACGCAAAGAGGAATCGCCGAGCAATGAAACGCCGGCCGTGTCCTCGGCGTCGATGACCATCGACTCCTTATGCTCGCGGACGATCCTGGCCAGCATCCGCACCAGGTCGCGAACGCCTTCCCCGACGACCGCAGAGATCTCCGTGTACGCAAAGCCGTTCTTTTCGGCGTAGGCGCGCAGCTTTGCGGAGTTGCCTTCGACTGCCGAATCGATCTTGGACCCGCAGACGATCCGCGGCTTGGCGGCGAGCGTCTTCGAGTACGACTCCAGCTCCCGCGCGATCACAGCGGCGTCCGCATCAGGATGTTCGTTCAACGATAGATCGACGAGATGGAGCAGCACCTGACAACGCTCGACGTGCCGCAGGAACTGGTCGCCGAGGCCGTGACCTTCATGAGCTCCTTCGATGAGCCCGGGGATGTCGGCCACGACGAAGGTCTCGTTGTCGTCAGCAGTGACCACGCCGAGGTTCGGAATGAGCGTCGTGAAAGGGTAGTCGGCGATCTTCGGCTTTGCCGCGCTGATGACGGAGATCAGCGTCGACTTGCCGGCGTTCGGCAACCCGACGATGCCGACGTCGGCGATCAGTTTGAGCTCGATCTCGAGCTCGCGCTCTCCGCCAGCCTCACCCGGCTGGGCGAAGCGAGGCGCCTGGCGTGTGGCCGTGGCGAAGTGCTGGTTGCCCCAGCCGCCGCGGCCGCCTTTGGCGACGAGGATGCGCTGGCCGTCGTGGGTCAGGTCGGCAATGACTTCGCCCGTCGTGCGGTCGCGAACGATCGACCCGACCGGCAGCTCGATCGTGACCTCGGTGCCCCCCAGCCCGGAGCATTGCGAGCCCATTCCGTGCTCGCCACGGCCGCCCTTCCACTCGCGCTGGAACTGGAGGTGGTAAAGCGTGTTGAGGCGCTTGGAGGCCTGGATGTAGACCGAGCCGCCGTCGCCGCCGTCGCCGCCCGAGGGTCCGCCCTTCGGGACGAACTTCTCGCGCCGAAACGCGATGCATCCGTTCCCGCCGTCGCCGGCCTTGATCCGGATGGTCGCGTGGTCGATGAACATCATTTCTTATGAGTTGCGAGGGCCAAGCCAAGGAGTAGCGAGTAGCGGATCAAGAGGGACAAGAATAAGCGATTTCCGGGGGTCGGGCTCAGGGGTCGGTGGTGGCTGCCGGACGGCGGGCGGATGGGCCTGAGTCCCGACCTCCCAGCCCCGACGCCTACAAAACAAAAACGCCGCCCTGGGGGAGCGGCGTTGGCGCACAACGCGCGAATGAACGGATTACTCGGCAGTCACCGGCGTGATCGAGACGAAACGGCCGCGCTCGCCGCGGTCGCGGAAGGCGACGATCCCGTCGATCTTGGCGAACAGCGTGTGGTCGCGGCCGATGCCGACGTTCACACCCGGATAGAACTTCGTGCCGCGCTGGCGGACAATGATCGACCCACCGGTCACGAATTGGCCGGCAAAGCGCTTCACGCCGAGCATTTTGGGCTGCGAATCGCGGCCGTTGCGCGATGAGCCCTGTCCCTTTTTATGAGCCATGGAGAGCCCCCTTAGATTGTGATGCTGTCGATCCGGATCTCCACGAGGTCCTGACGGTGCCCGTGCATCCGCTTGGTGTGGTTCTTCCGTTTCTTCTTCTTGAAAACAATGATCTTATCGCCGCGATCCTCGCGGATGATCGTGCCGGCCACCGAGGCGCCGGAGACGAACGGCACGCCGATCTGAGGCTTGTCGCCGCCGACCATCAGCACTTCGCCGAACGTGACCTTCGAATCTTTGGCGCCTGCCAGAGCATCACGCTCGACGCGCAAAATGTCGCCCTGCGCGACGCGATACTGCTTTCCACCCGATTTGATGATGGCGTACACACGACCTCCGAGAAATGGAACCACGCTTTCTAACACACGGGAGCTGGGAAAGGCAACGAGCCCGGCCGCGAGTCGACAGCGGAGTGCTCGGCGAACAACGCCTTGCGCCTCAGAGCTATTCCGCCGGAGGCACCGGGCATCTGACCGAGCCGAGGAGCCTCTCCTCGCGCCGGGAGGGCCGCTCTCGGATCCGACACGGCTGACCAGCCGGCTGGGGAGCGGACGAGGCGTCCGCACCCCTCTCCTGACCCCGGCCTCCGCGCAAAAGAAAGGCGGGCCGGAGCCCGCCTTCTTCACGTCGTTGCGGTCGAAATCAGAAGTGCACGCGGGCGCCGAGCTGGATCAGCCGCTGCTCACCCTGACCGGGGTCGCCGGCGTAG
>JADGOA010000315.1 GCA_017883215.1 Thermoanaerobaculia bacterium
AACTTCCTGATCGGGCGCGACTACGACGTCGACGAAGCCGAGACGCTCAAACAGGGCGAAGACCTCTTCAAGCAGAACCGTCCCGACATCGCCATCCTCGATTACAACCTTCCCGACGGCAACGCGCTCGAGATCCTCCCGCGCCTCAAAGAGGCCGATCCTTCCATTCCCATCGTCATTCTCACCGGCCACGGGTCGATCGATCTCGCTGTCCGCGCGATCAAGGAAGGCGCCGAGCAGTTCCTGACGAAACCGGTGCAGATGCAGACGCTCGTCGTCATCATCGAACGCCTGCTTGACGCCAAACGCGTGCGCCAGCGCGATCAGGTGCAGAAGACGCAACAGGCGCGCGCCGGCGAAGTGGATCCGTTCATCGGGACGAGCGACGCCATCCGCGAGTTGCGCGAGCAGGTCGAGCGGATCGTCGATGCCGACCGCCCCATCCTCATCCTCGGCGAGACCGGTACCGGGAAGAGCGTTCTCGCCAACTGGCTGCACAAGCACGGGCCGCGCGCCGAGGAAGCGTTCGTCGACCTGAATTGTGCGGGGCTGGCACGCGAGTTCGTCGAGACTGAGCTCTTCGGCCACGAGAAGGGGGCGTTCACGGGTGCGGTCGCGGCGAAGACGGGCCTCCTCGAGGTCGCGCATCGCGGCGTACTGTTTCTCGACGAGATTGGCGATGTCGACATCGGCGTGCAGCCGAAACTCCTGAAGGTCCTCGAGGAGAAAAAGTTCCGCCGAATGGGCGACGTGCGCGATCGCACGACCGACGTGCAGCTGATCGCCGCCACGCATCAGGACCTGCGGGAGGCGATCCGCGAAAAGCGGTTCCGCGACGACCTTTACTTCCGCATCAGCACGATTCCGCTGACGATCCCGCCGCTGCGTGGACGGCCGGACGACATTTCGATGCTGGCCGAGCTCTTCCTGCGGCGATTCGGCAACGAGATGTCGGTCCCGGCCGTCGAGTTATCGCCTGAGGCGATCGAGGCGCTGCGGCGTTACTCCTGGCCGGGCAACGTCCGAGAGCTCAAGAACGTCATCGAGCGGGGGATTCTGCTGAGCGATCGCAAACTCGTCCAGGCGAAGGATCTCCGCTTCGAGGTCGAAGGTCCGGCGGCCGCTGAGGGGGCGCTCGGCTTCGGCACTGACATGACGCTCGAACAGCTCGAGAAACGCTACGTCGAGCATGTCCTGACCGAGGAGGGAGGGAAGGTCGACGCGGCGTCGAAGCGGCTCGGCATCCCGCGAAGCAGTTTGTATCAGAAGATCAAGAAGTGGGACATTCCAATTTCCCGATCCTAGACAACGGCCGTCTGAGTCACAGACGCGATCGAAGCCTCCACCCAGCTCTGTCTCGCGTTTTCAGTAACTTACGCGTAATCAGGGCCGCAGATTGCCGTGGCCTACTCCTTGCGACAGCGGCTGCCGTGGCAAACCGAATACTCATCGTTGACGACGAAAAAAGCATCCTCTTTGCGATGGAGAAGTACTTCGCGCAGCAGGGATTCATCGTCGACACGGCTGAAGACCCTGAGCAGGCGGAACAGCTGATCGCAGGGAACAGGTACGACCTGGCGATCATCGACATCCATCTGACACGGCGGACCGAATTCGCTGAGGGGCTGGAAGTGGCCGCGCGGTTGCGCGAGATGGCCCCTTCTACGGCCGTGATCCTCATGAGCGCCCTCGGAACCCCTGAAAACGAACGCCGCGCCGCCGAGATCGGCGCGCATTCGTTTCTGCGGAAACCGACGCGCCTCTCGTGCGTGGCGAACATCGCATTCGGGCTGATCGGCGCTCCGGTCACGCTGGTCTAGCTCTCACCCACCCGCGGCGTTCGTCTGCGCGCTCGACCTTTCTCCCCACGCCCCCCCGCTGAAACTTTTCGCTCATGGCACGTCGCATCGCCCGGCCTGATCGGCACAGCCATGACCAGGCGCCGTTCCGCAGTGCGCAGCCGCGTTGTGGGCTTCCTCATGCCATACCCCATGATCCGGCCGTCGATCCGCGCCATGACCGCCCGAGAGGCCCAACGGTGGTGCATGCCGGGCTCGACGCGGATGGGCGGCGTCGAGATGGTCAAGAGCGAGGAACAGCGGGTGTCCCCCACGTCTCTATCATCTGCGGTCTTGCCTCTGCCGGCACGTTTTCGCCGTCTGGACGCCAGACGGAACTTGTCTGAGATCGGGACAAAATCGTGGTTTTTGGCTGGGGTGCAATTCTGGTAGCTTGCGGTAACTAACTGATGTCTAGAGCTTTAGTGTCTCAGACCCACCTCATGCCATCTCGGTACAGCCACTGCAGTAATGGCTGCCCGAAGGCAACGGACGAAGCGAAGATCAGAGAGCAAGAGATCGACGCAGACCACGAAGCCGCCAAGCAAGCAAGTGAAAACGACAACGACAATTGAGCAGGCCAAATCGGCCAATAATTATCAGGAGAAAATCATGAACAAGCGCACAGCCCTTCTCGCCACCGTCATCGCCGCGACCCTTTTCACGGCCCCTCTTTTCGCCGCCACTGCAACGAGCGATCTCGCTGTCAACGCCTCGGTCGCCGCGAACTGCCTGATCTCCACCACTGCGGTTGCCTTCGGCGCGTATGATCCGCTGACCCTGAACGCCACGACGCCCGCAGGCGATCTGGCCGGAACCGGCACGGTCGTCGTGACCTGCACCAAGGGAGCGGGAACGAGCATCGCCCTCGGACTCGGTCTGCATGCCTCCGGCACCACCCGCCAAATGAATGCCGGCGGCACTGACAACCTGACCTATGAGCTCTACCAGACCCTCGGCGGCCTGGTGTGGGGAACGGGCGCCAGCGGGCTGACGATTGCTGCCGCCCCGAGCAAAGCAGCGCGCACCTGGACGGTGTACGGGAACGTGCTCGGTGGGCAGGACGTCGCGGCCGGCAGCTACGCCGACACGGTCGTCGCCACCATCAATTACTGAGACCGATCATCCTAGTCAATAGATAATCGGGGAATGAGAAGACTGATCGCGCTGATCCTCGGCACACTCGGCCTGGTCCTCCAGGCCGAGTCTGCTTCTGCGAGTGCCTTCCGCGTTACCCCGATCCAAGTGGTGTTGTCCGGCAAGTCGAGCACGCTGCTGACCCTGATGAACGAAAGCGACCAATCACTCCGTTTTCAGATCAGCGCGTTCGCATGGACGCAGAGCCCCGCAGGCGAAATCAAACTGGCCCCGACCGAAGACATCCTGTTCTTTCCATCGCTGCTGACCCTGAAGCCGGGGGAGGAACGGAAGGTTCGTGCCGGAGCAAACGTGGCAGCGGGCGAGACCGAAAAGACCTACCGGATTTTCTTTGAAGAGCTTCCCCCCGCCGAAAAGCCGGCGAGTGACAAGCGAACCTCGGAAGTACGGATTCTGACGAAGATGGGCGTTCCGATCTTCGTTCAGCCTCCGAAGACAACCGCCGAAGCGCGCGTTGCCGATTTGAAAAGTGAAAACGGCCGGGTGTCGTTCCAGGTGTCGAACAGAGGGAACACGCACTACTCGGTTCGAACGATCCACGTCACCGCGACGGGAGCAGGAGGAGAGAAGGTATTCAGCCGCGACCTCGATGGCTGGTACATCCTCTCCGCGGGTGTTCGCGACTATGCGGTCGACCTGCCGTCCGAAAGCTGTTCGAGTATCCGGTCGATCAAGGTGGAAGTGGTCACGGATATCTCCACGGACGCCAAGGCCTCGACCGTCAGCACGGAGCAGACGTTCCCGACCGGGCCGTCCTGCCGGAAGAAGTAGCAGTTGTTGAACGACGCGCAGACTGGACAGACGATGCAAAGAGGCATTACACGACTGATTCTCGCGGCCGCGCTCATGTGCGGCTCGGCGAGTGCCTGGGCGGGGTCGACAATGACCTTCCTGCAGGTGTCGGTCAGCGTGGTGCCCAATTGCCGCGTGTCGGTCACGGATCTCGCGTTCGGCAATTACGATCCTCTGCTCGCCAATGTCGAGCAGCCGCTCGATGGCTCCGCCCAGCTGCAGATGGTGTGCACGAAGAACTCGCAGGCCACGGTCATGTTCGACTCGGGACGCAACGGAGTGGCGTCGAGCCGCGCCATGACCATGGGGACCGAGCGGGTCAGCTATGATCTGTTCCGCGATTCCGCGCGGACGCAGCGCTGGGCCGGTGGCACGGACGCCATTCACGTTGTGGGTACCGGCAACCCCAATCCGCTGCAGTTCACGGTGTTCGGGCGTGTACCACCCGGTCAGGAAGTCGGCGCTGGTTCTTACTCCGACGTCGTGACCGCTACTGTCGACTTCTGAGCTGGTGAATGAATGCGAATACTCATCGTTGACGACGAAAAGAGCATCCTCTTTGCGATGGAGAAGTACTTCGCGCAGCAGGGATTCATCGTCGACACGGCTGAAGACCCTGAGCAGGCGGAACAGCTGAT